>NZ_SMLC01000280.1 GCF_004349245.1 Actinomadura sp. 6K520
GGGCCTTGCCGCGGCTCGCGGACCCGCGGAGCGGCAGCTCCTTGAGTGCGAGCACCGCGACGAACCCGAGGACCGCCACCGGGATCCCGACGAGGAAGACGGTCTCCAGCGCGCTGCTGAAGGCGTCCCGCACGATGTCCCGCACCGGGTGGGGCAGCCGCGCGATCTCGTCCGGCGCCCCGAGTTCGGCTCCGCCGGGCGCGGCCCGGATGCCCGCGGCGCGCAGCCCGGAGGCGATCTCGGACGCGACCCGGTTGGTGAGGATCGCGCCGAACGCGGCCACGCCGACCGCGCCGCCCAGGTTGCGGAAGAACGAGACCCCGGACGTCGTCGAGGCCAGGTCGCCGGGCGCGGCGGCGTTCTGCGAGGCGAGGATCAGGATCTGCAGCGTCAGGCCCATCCCGATGCCGAGGACGGCGAGGTCCACGCCGATCAGCACGGACGACGAGCCGGTGTGCAGCCGCGACAGCAGGAACATCCCGGTGACGACGCAGCCGAGCCCGATCACCGGGAAGATCTTGTAGCGGCCCGTGCTGGTCACGATGTGGCCGGAGCCGGTGGAGGTGACGAGCATGCCGAGGACGAGCGGCAGCGTCATCAGGCCGGACGCCGTGGGGCTCATCCCCTTGACGATCTGCAGGTACTGCGGCATGTAGATCATCACGCCGAACATCGCCATGCCGACGCAGATCGAGATGAACGACGTCAGCACGAACATCCGGTTGCGGAACAGCCGGGGCGGCAGGATCGGGTCGCGGGCCCGGCGCTCCGCGACGATCGCGAGCAGCAGCAGGACGGCCGTGACCCCGCCCAGCGCGTAGGTCCATGCCGAGTTCCACGGGAACTCCGTCCCGCCCATGGACAGCAGCAGCATCAGCATGGCGGCGCTGCCGGTGATGGTGATCGCGCCGAACACGTCGACGCTGGTGTCGCGGCGCACCCTCGGCAGCCGCAGCACCCGCTGGATCACGAAGAAGGAGACCACGGCCAGCGGGACGCACACGTAGAAGCACCAGCGCCAGCCGAGGGCGTCGGCGTCCACGAGGAAGCCGCCGAGCAGCGGGCCCGCGACGGTGGAGACCCCGAAGACGGCGCCCATGAAACCGGCGTAGCGTCCGCGCTGCCGCGGCTCGACGACGTCCGCGAGGATCACCTGGGCCAGCGCGGCCAGCCCGCCCGCGCCGAGGCCCTGGCCCGCGCGGAACGCGATGAGCTGCCCGATGTCCTGCGACATCCCCGCGCCGATCGACGCGACGACGAAGATGAGCAGGGCGGTCTGGAACATGAACTTGCGGCCCGCGATGTCGGACAGCTTGCCCCACAGCGGGGTCGACGCCGTCATGGTGAGCAGCGCGGCGCTGGCGACCCAGGCCAGCTTGTCCTGGCCGCCGAGGTCGCCGACGATCGTCGGCAGCGCCGTGGCGATGACCGACGTGGAGAGCATCGAGGTCAGCATCGCCATCATGAGCCCGGAGAGGATCTTCAGGATCTGGCGGTGCGTGTACTGCGGCCGGACCGGCCCCTGCCCGGGCTTCGGCCCTGCCTCCGGCTCGGGTTCCGGCTCCGCCGCCGGACCCTGCGACGCCGCGCTCGCTTGAGCCACGCTGCCCCCATGCCGGCCCGCGGACCGGCTGACTTGATTACCTGTGCTGTGCATGTATGTTATGTAGACGCTTGTTTACTTGCAACCCGGTAGCTTCCGGCACCGGCGGGTCACCGATGAGCGGAACGGATGGGCTGGTATCGCGGATGCGGGTCGAGGAGGAGGCCGGGCGCACGCCGCCGGCCGGCGCGGACGCGGGCGCGGGGACGCCCCGGCGGCCGAAGCGCGACCGGGAGGCGACCCGGCGCCGCATCCTGGACGCCGCCCGCGACCTGTTCGGCGAGCACGGCTACGACGGCGTCACCGTCCGGATGATCGCCGCGCGGGCCGAGGCGAACATGGCCCTGGTCAACCGGTACTTCGGCTCCAAGGCGGCGCTGTTCGGGGAGGTCCTCGCCGGTGAGTCGGTGCTGCGCGGGGTCATCGCAGGCGATCCCGAAGGGCTGCCGCGGCGGCTGGCGGAGCACTTCGTCCGGCAGCTCGACCCCGGCCACGTCACCGCCGTCTCGCGGATGCTGGACCGGTCGGCCGGGCACCCCGAGGTCAAGAAGATCCTCCTCCGCTACCTGGAGGACGTGATCGTCGAGCCGATGACCGCGCAGCTCGCCGGCCCGGACGCCCGCGCCCGCGCCCTGCTCGCGTCCACGATCCTGATGGGCGGCGCGCCCGTCCGGCGCCTGCTCGGCGTGAACGACCTGCGCGCCGCCGACCCGGCGCAGCTCACCGAACGGCTGACCGCCATGTTCACCGCCGCCCTCGCCCCGCCGCCCGACCGCTGACCGAACGGCCCGGGGCGCTGACGGAACGGCCGGGGGCGGCCCGCGCATAGGCTGTTCCACCATGAGGTTCGGGGGCGCGCTCAGGACACGGTGGAGCCGGACGGGACGCGCCACGCGCTGGACCGCCGCCGCCTCGGCCGCCGCACTCGCCGCCGGGTGCGCGGCCTGGGGCGTCGCGGCGGACGGCGAACCGCACGTCCGGTCCGTCGACCAGCGCATCACCGTGGTCGACGGCCCCGGCGACGACCAGCGCGTCACGCTCGACACCACGTTCTACAAGCCCGCAGGCCGCACCCCGGCACCGGCGGTCATGCTCGCGCACGGCTTCGGCGGCAGCAAGGCGGACGTGGCGGACGAGGCACGCGATCTCGCCCGCGCCGGATACGCGGTCCTGACCTGGTCGGCGCGCGGGTTCGGCTTCTCCGGCGGGCAGATCGCGCTCAACTCGCCCGACTACGAGGTCAAGGACGTCCGGCAGCTCGTCGACTGGCTCGCGCGGCGGCCGGAGGTCCGGCTGGACGGGCCCGGCGACCCGCGCGTCGGCATGGCGGGCCGGTCGTACGGCGGCGCGATCACCCTGCTGACCGCCGCGCACGACCGGCGGGTCGACGCCATCGCCCCGATGATCACCTGGCACAGCCTCCCGGACGCGCTGTTCCCGGACGCGGCCGGCGCGGGCCCCGCGGACGGCGTCTTCAAGAAGCTCTGGGCGGGCCTGTTCTTCACCGGCAGCGCCGGGCCGACGGCGTGCGGCCGCTTCCTGCCGTCGCTCTGCGCGATGTACCAGGAGGTAGCGGAGGCGGGCCGGCCCACCGAGTCGGCGATCGAGACGCTCCGGCGGTCGAGCCCGGCGTCGGTCGCCGACCGGATCAGGGTGCCGACGCTGCTGGTGCAGGGGCAGTCCGACTCGCTGTTCCCGCTGGAGCACGCCGACGCCAACGCCCGCGCGATCGCCGCGAACGGCGCCCCGGTGTCGGTGGTCTGGTTCCAGGGCGGCCACGACGGCGGCGACCCCGAGGTGGAGCGGATCGGGGACATGGTCCTCGGCTTCTTCGACGCGCGGCTCAAGGGCTCCGCCCCGCCGGCACCGGACGGTTTCACCGTGACGCGGACGGGCGGGCTCGACTCGTCCGCCCGGGAGGTCGTCGTGACGGAGGCGACGACCCGGACCTATCCCGGCCTCTCCGGCGATCCCGTGGAGCTGCCGCTGGGCGGGGGCGAGCAGACGGTGCACCATCCCGCCGGCGGCTCCCCCGCGTCGATCTCCGCGCTGCCCGGACTCGGCTCGCTCGACTCGCTCCCGGCCGGTGGTGGGCAGGCCGGTGGTGGGTCGGCCGGTGGCGGGCTGCCGACCGAGATGCCCGGACAGGCCGCGACGTTCGACACGCCGCCGCTGGAGCGGCCCGTCCAGCTGACGGGTGCCGCGACCGTCCGGCTCAGGGTGGACGGCGACGGGCCGCTGTTCGCGAAGCTGTACGACGTCGCCCCCGGCGGGACGGCGACGCTCGCGCGGCGGCTGCCCGCCGCGTTCCGGGCGTCCGGGGACGTCACCGTGCGGCTCCCCACGATGGACCACCGCTTCGACCGCGGCCACCAGATCCGCCTCGTCGTCGCGACCACCGACATGGGCTTCGCCACACCGGCCGCGCCCGCCTCCTACAAGGTGCGGGTGGTGTCGCCGCTGACCGTCCCGACCGTGCCCGCACTGACGACGGCTTCCGCACCCGTCCCGCATTGGGTCTGGGCCCTCCCCTTGGCCGCCATCGTGGTCTCGCTTGTCATCGTCCTACCTGGACGTCACCGCCACAGAGACGAAGAGGTCAGCGAGATCCCGCTGGAGATAACGGGACTGACGAAGACGTACGAGAACGGCCACCTGGCCGTTGCCGACCTTTCCTTCCAAGTGGAGAAGGGGCAGGTGCTAGGGCTGCTCGGCCCGAACGGCGCAGGGAAGACAACGACCCTGCGGATGCTCATGGGCCTGATCCACCCCGACTCCGGTGAGATCCGCATCTTCGGCCACCACGTCACTCCCGGCGCACCCGTCCTAGCCCGCCTTGGCTCCTTCGTAGAAGGACCCGGATTCCTCCCCCACCTCTCCGGCCGCGACAACCTGGATCTCTACTGGCGGGCCACCGGTCGTCCCGTGGACGAAGCCCACATGGACGAGGCGCTGCAGATAGCCGACCTCGGCTCCGCCCTGGACCGGGCCGTCCGCACCTACTCCCACGGGATGCGGCAGCGTCTCGCCATAGCTCAGGCCATGCTCGGGCTCCCCGACCTGCTCGTCCTGGACGAACCCACCAACGGTCTCGACCCACCGCAGATACGCGAGATGCGGGAGGTCCTCCTCCGGTACGCCGCGGGCGGGCGGACGGTCATCGTCTCCAGCCACCTGCTCTCCGAGGTCGAGCAGACCTGCACCCATGCCGTCGTCATGGCGGGCGGCCGCCGCGTCGCCGCGGGCCCCGTCACGGAGCTCGTCGGGACGTCCGGCCGCCTGGAGGACGCGTTCCTGCAGATCATCGGGGAGGGGCCGTGACCGGCTACGACGTCCGGCGGACCCTCCCGCTGCGGGTCGAGGCCGTCCGCCAGTTCCGGCGGCGCCGCACCCTGGTCGCGTTCGGGATCCTGCTCGCCCTCCCGTGGGTGCTGGTGCTCGCCTTCA
This sequence comes from Actinomadura sp. 6K520, assembly GCF_004349245.1. Classification (GTDB taxonomy): domain Bacteria; phylum Actinomycetota; class Actinomycetes; order Streptosporangiales; family Streptosporangiaceae; genus Spirillospora. The sequence continues at coordinate 5,051 of NZ_SMLC01000280.1, forward strand.
AGATCGGCGGGGAACCGACCCCGGACGGCGTCCCCAGCCTGGTCGACGTCGCCACGTCCAGCGCCCTCAACTTCGCGCTGTTCGCCCTGTTCGTCGCCACGGGTTTCCTGCTGGTCGTCGCCGTCGCCCTGTTCTGCGGCGACACCGTCGCGAGCGAGGCGAACTGGGCGTCCCTCCGCTACCTGCTGGCCGCCCCGGTCCCCCGCGCCCGCCTCCTGCGCCAGAAACTCGTCGTCGCGCTCGGCTACGCGGTGCTCGCCGTGCTCAGCCTTCCGCTGATGTCCCTGGTCGCGGGCACCGCCGGCTTCGGCTGGGGCGACGTAAAACTGCCGACCGGCGGAACCGTCCCGGTCGGCACCGCACTCGGCCGGATGGCGATCATCGTCGGCTACGCCCTGGTCTCCCAGCTCGTCGTCGCGGCACTGGCCTTCCTCCTGTCCGTCACCACCGACTCCCCGCTCGGCGCGGTCGGCGGCGCGGTCGGCCTCGTCATCCTCAGCAACATCATCGACGCCGTCACCGCCCTCGGCTCGTGGCGCGAATTCCTCCCGACCCACTGGATGTACGCCTGGATGGACGCACTCCAGCCCGACGTCCAGTGGACGGGCATGGCCAAGGGCGCGGCCCTCTCCATCGCCTACGCCGCCGTGCTTATCGCCCTGTCGTTCCGCCTCTTCCGCTCCCGCGACATCGTCTCCTGAGCGACCGCCCGGCGACGGACCGCGACGAACAACCGCTGAAAATCGGTCGAACCGGCAGTGTCCGTCGCATAAGCTCATCGAACCTCGCACACCGCGGGCGCGTCCTAGGGGATACAGGTCGACATCGCGTCGATCGACGGGTTAAGCCCGCCCCGATGGGGGGAGATGATCACCATGGCACGGCAGCAGCTCATCAAGCGTCCCAAACCCCCACGTCAACCGAGCCCGCCCGACCTACGCACCCCGTCCGGCCGTCTCCTGCCGTACTAGCCCCGGTCCACACGGGGAAGTCGCGCCAGGAACCTCTCCCGATCCACCACCACCCGCTCGACGCGGCCCTTCCCCACCACGACGCCCCGCTCGTCGGTGGCCCCGAACTCGAACACCAGCCGCCCGCCGTCGACCTCCGTGAGCACGGCCTCGACGGTCACCCGCATCCCGACCGGGCTGGCGGCCAGATGCGCCAGCTCGACCCGCGTCCCCACCGAGGTCCGGCCCGCCCCGAGC
>NZ_SMLC01000281.1 GCF_004349245.1 Actinomadura sp. 6K520
TGGTGGCGGCTTGGGGGGTGATGCCGGTGGCGGCGGTGGTGATGTGGTCGGTGATGGTGTCGATGGCGGGGCTGTGTGAGGCGTAGTCGACGTCGATGCGGCGGGTTTTGATCTGCCGCTGCTCACACTCCTGCAGCAGCACCGTGATCGCGTCGTCGGGTCCGGCGACGATGGTGGTGGCGGGTCCGTTGACCGCGGCGATGGTGACGGTGTCGGGCAGCAGGTCGGCCAGCTCGTCGGGGGTGGTGTGGACGGCGGCCATGGTGCCGGTTCCGGCCAGCGCGGTCAGGGCGCGGCTGCGCAGGGCGACGAGCTGGGCGGCGTCTTGCAGGGTGAGGGCGCCGGCGGTGTAGGCGGCGGCGATCTCGCCCTGGGAGTGCCCGATCACGGCGTCGGGTTCGACACCCAGGGATCGCCATAGGTGGGCCAGGCCGGTCATGACGGCGAACAGTGCGGGTTGGACGACGTCAACCCGGTCCAGCGACGCCGCTCCTTGGCCGGTGGTGGTGAGGAGGTCGGTGAGGGACCAGTCCACGTGCGGCGAGAGTGCTTGTTCGCAGGCGTGGATGTGGTCGCGGAACACCGGGCTGGTGGACATGAGTTCGGCGCCCATCCCGGCCCACTGTGATCCTTGGCCGGGGAACACGAACACTGTCTTGCCGCCCTGGCCGGGCAGGGCACGGCCGGTGACCACGGCCGGGTGCGGCTCACCGGCTGCCAAAGCCTCTAGCCCCTCACGCAGCCCGGCCTGATCGCCGACAATGACGGCACGATGCTCCAGCTCCGACCGGGTGGCCAAAGCCCAGGCCACGCCCTCGGGATCCGCATCGGGATGGGCTTCCATATAGGCGGCCAGCCGCTCGGCTTGCGCGGCCAGACCCGCCTCGGTCTTCGCCGACAGCACCCAGGCGAGCGCCGGGCACCTGTCGTCCGCTGCTTGGCCGGCAGCCTCCGAGACATGGCCGTCGGGCGCCTCCCCGGAGCCGGCTCCCAGCCCGCGATCGGCCGCCTGCTCGGGTGCCTGCTCGATGATGGTGTGGGCGTTGGTCCCGCTGATGCCGAAGGAGGAGACCGCGGCGCGGCGAGGCTGCCCGGTCTCGGGCCACGGGACGGATTCGGTGAGCAGCTCGACCGCCCCGGCGGCCCAGTCGACATGCGGGGTCGGCTCGTCGACGTGCAGGGTCCGGGGCAGGACGCCGTGCCGCATGGCCTGGACCATCTTGATGACCCCGGCGACGCCGGCGGCGGCCTGGGTGTGCCCGAGGTTGGATTTGATCGAGCCCAGTCGGAGCGGCCGATCACGATCCCGGCCGTAGGTCGCGAGCAGGGCCTGAGCTTCGATGGGGTCGCCGAGTGCCGTGCCGGTACCGTGCGCTTCGACGGCGTCGATGGCGTCGGGAGCCAGCCGGGCTCGACCGAGAGCCTCCCGGATGACCCGCTGCTGGGACGGCCCGTTGGGGGCGGTGAGGCCGTTGCTGGCGCCGTCCTGGTTGACCGCCGATCCGCGCACGATGGCCAGCACAGGGTGGCCGTTGCGCTGTGCGTCGGAGAGCCGCTCGACCAGGAGGAGTCCGACGCCTTCGCCCCAGCCGGTGCCGTCGGCCGCCGCGGCGAAGGGCTTGCAGCGGCCGTCCTGTGCCAGGCCCCGTTGCCGCGAGAAGGCGACGAATATGCCGGGCGTGGACATGACGGTGGCGCCGCCCGCGAGAGCGAGATCGCACTCCCCCTGCTGGAGGGCTTGGCATGCCAGGTGGAGGGCGACGAGGGAGGAGGAGCAGGCCGTGTCGACCGTGACTGCGGGCCCTTCCAGGCCGAGTGTGTAGGCGATGCGCCCTGACGCCACACTGCCGGACGTCCCAGAGCCCAGATACCCCTCGGATTCACCGGAGATTCTGAGATGGCCGGTGCCGTAGTCGTGTGACGAGATGCCGGTGAAGATGCCGGTGCGGGTGCCGTGGAGGGCGGCCGGGTTGATGTGGGCGTTTTCGATGGTTTCCCAGGCGGTTTCGAGGAGGAGTCGCTGCTGGGGGTCGGTTGCTTGGGCTTCGCGGGGGCTGATGTTGAAGAAGTCGGCGTCGAAGTGGTCGGCGTCGTACAGGAAGCCGCCCTCGCGGGCGTAGGTGGTGCCCGGATGGTCGGGATCCGGATGATGAAGGTCCTCTACGGGCCAGCCCCGGTTCGTCGGGAACTCCCCGATGGCGTCGACACCCCGGGCGACCAGGTCCCACAGTTGTTGCGGTGTGCGCACATCGCCCGGGTAGCGGCAGCCCATCGCGACGATCGCGATCGGCTCGTCAGTGGCGGTCCCCACCGTCCGTGCGGTCGTCGGCACGTGGGTGTCGAGAAGCGTGTCCTTGAGGTGCAGGGCGAGCGCCTGAGGCGTGGGGTGGTCGAAGACCAGCGTCGCCGGGAGGCGCTGTCCCGTGGCGGTGGCCAGCCGGTTGCGCAGCTCGATCGCGGTGAGGGAGTCGAACCCCAGCTCACTGAACGGGCGTCCCACATCGACGCCTTCTACCGACCCATGCGCCAGGACGGCGGCGACATTGCTCCTGACCAGGGAGAGGAGCTCGCCTTCCTGTTCCTCGGGACTGAGACCTGCCAGCCGTCCGGCCAGATCGCCCGAGCCGGGCGCCGTGCTCGCCGTCCGGCGGGCGGAGGGGCCCCGGACGAGCCCCTGGAGGAGCGGCGGAGGCGGGGAAGGCGCCTTGGCGAGGTTGATGGGCGTGGCGAGGACGTGAGGGTGGGGGGTGTCCAGTACGGCATCGAAGAGTTCGAGACCCTGCGCCGTCGGGATGGGGGGCAGGCTCTGGCCGATGCGGGCGCGATCGGCGTCGCTGAGATGGCCGGTCATGCCGCTGTCCTGCTCCCAGTAGCCCCACCCGATGGACTGGGCCGGCAACCCCTCGGCCTGCCGGTGGGCGGCGAGGGTGTCCAGGAAGTGGTTGGCGGCGGCGTAGGCGGCTTGGCCGGGTGAGCCGAGGGTGGAGGCGGCGGAGGAGAACAGGATGAAGGCGTTGAGGGGGAGGTGGCGGGTCTGGTGGTGCAGGTTCCAGGCCGCGTCGACCTTGGGAGCCAGCACGGCATCGACCTGCTCGGAAGTGAGAGTGGTGGCAACGGCGTCGTCGACGACCCCGGCGGCATGGATGACGGCGGTGAGGGGGTGGTCCTCGGGGACGCGTGCGAGGAGCCCGGCGAGCTGGTCGCTGTCGGCGGTGTCGCATGCGGTGATGGTGACGTGGGCGCCGAGTTCTTCTAGGTGGCGGCTCAGCTCTTGGGCTTGGGGGGCGTTGGGTCCGGTGCGGCTGGCCAGGAGCAGGTGGGTGACGCCGTGGTCGGTGACCAGGTGTTCGGCGATGAGCCGGCCGAGGGTGCCGGTGCCGCCGGTGATCAGGGTGGTGCCGTGGGGGTCGGGTGGTGCGGGGATGGTCAGGACGACCTTGCCGATGTGGCGGGCCTGACTGAGATGCCGGTACGCCTCTGGCGCATGCCGGATGTCATAGGAGGTGGCCGGAAGCGGAACGAGCCGGCCTTCTTCGAAGAGCGGACGCAACCGGCGGAGGATCTCCTGGATGCGCTCCGGCCCGGCCTGGAGGACGTCGAACGCCCGGTAGCGCACACCGGCATGCTCGGCCGCCACCTGCTCGGGGTCGCGGATGTCGGTCTTGCCCATTTCGAGGAAGTGTCCGCCGGGTGCGAGGAGGCGGAGTGAGGCGTCGTTGAACTCTCCGGCGAGTGCGTTGAGGACGACGTCGATGCGGTGGTCGCCGAGTGCGTCGCCGAAGTGCTCCTCGAACTCCAGAGTCCGGGACGAAGCGATGTGGGCGTCGTCCAGTCCCCGCTGGTAGAGGGCGGGCCACTTGCCGGGGCTGGCGGTGGCGAAGACCTCCACATCCCAGTTCTGGGCCAGTTGCAGGGCCGCGGTGCCGACTCCGCCGGTGGCGGCGTGCAGGAGGAGGCGCTGGCCGGGCTGGATACCGGCGAGGTCGGCGAGGGCGTAGTACGCGGTCAGGAAGGCGACGGGGACGGTGGCGGCCTGGGTGAACGACCAGCCGTCCGGGATGCGGGTGATCATGCGGTGGTCGGCGGTGGCGGTGGGGCCGGTGCCGGTGAAGATCCCCATGACCCGGTCGCCGGGAGCGACGCCGTCCACGCCTGGGCCGACCTCGACGACGATGCCCGCGCCCTCGCCGCCGAGGGGCCGGTCGTCCTGCGGGATCATGCCCAGGGCGTACAGGACGTCGCGGAAGTTCACCCCGACGGCCCGCACGGCGATGCGCACCTGCCCGCCGCCCAGCGCCTCCTCCCGCTGAACCGCAGGGGCGAGGACGAGGTCCTCCAGGGTCCCCTTCTCGCCGACGGCCAGCCGCCAGTCATCGCCCGCGGGCATGGTGAGCGTCCCGCTCCGCGCGCCGGCGGCGCGCACGAGCCGGGCGCCGTGGACGACGCCGCCGCGCACCGCGAGTTGCGGTTCGGCCTGGTGCAGCGCGCTGCCGAGCGCCTGGCGGTCGGTGGGCCGGCCCTCGAGATCGATGAGCGTGATGCGTCCGGGGTGCTCGGCCTGGACGCTGCGGACCAGCCCCAACAGCGGGCTCTGCGCGAGATTCACCGTCCCTGGGCCGGTGACCGCGGCCGACCCGGTGGTCAGCAGGACCAGTCGGCTGGAGGCGAGGCGCTCCTCGGCCAGGTAGCGCTGGATCAGTCCGAGTACCTGCCGGGTGGTGGCGTGCGCCCGGCCGGCGAGGTCGTCACCGGAGCCGGAGGGGCAGGGGGCGAGGATGACGCTCGGAGGTGCGCCGTCGCCGCAGTCCTCGACGAGACCGGTGAGGGTGCCGTAGGTGCGGGCGCCGTCCGGGAGGTTCCCGGCCAGGGTGTCGGCAAGGTCCGGATCGTGCTCGCTGAGCAGGGCGTACCAGCCGTCCGCGGCAGCGGGGTTCTGCGTGGGCAGGGCCTGCCACACCAGTGCGTACAGGTGGTTGCTCTGGGCGGGTCCAGAGGGCGCGTCGGGCAGCGGGCGGAGGCTGAGTTCGTCGATGGTGGCGACGGCCTGGCCCGCCGGGTCGGTGGCCGTGATGGCGACGCCGCTGCCGGTGGGGGTGATGGCGACACGGAGCGCCGTCGCCTGGGCGGCGTGGAGGGTGACGCCGTTCCAGGCGAAGGGGAGGTGGGCCTGGCTGTTCTGACCGTCGGTGGTCAGGACGACTGGGTGGAGGGCAGCGTCGAGGAGTGCGGGGTGGAGGGTGTAGCCGGTGGCGGCGTCGGGGTCGGGGAGTTGGATCTCGGCGTAGATCGTGCCGGAGGCGCGCCAGGCGGTGCGGACGCCCTGGAAGAGGGGCCCGTAGTTGAGTCCCAGGTCGTCGAACTGCTGGTAGAGGTCGTCGGTCGGCACCTGCTGGGCGTCGGTCGGCGGCCAGGGCGCGGAACCGGCGGCATCGATCGCGCTCGCCGCCGCGGGGACTGGGCTGAGGATGCCGGTGGCGTGGCAGGTCCAGGCTTCGTCGGCATCGGTGCTGGTCGGGCGGGAGTGGATGGTCAGGGCGCGCCGGCCGTCACCGTCGGGGGCGGCGACCGTGATCTGGAACTGGGCGGGACCGGCGAGGGTGAGAGGTGCTTGGAGGGTCAGCTCCTCGATGTGGGGTGTGCCGGTGTGGTCGCCTGCGTGGATGGCGAGTTCGAGGTAGGCGGTGCCGGGGAGGACGGGTGTGTTGTTGATGGCGTGGTCGGCGAGCCAGGGGTGGGCGTCCAGGGACAGGCGTCCGGTGAAGACCGTGGTCTGCTCGTCGGCGAGGGTCACGCAGGCACCGAGCAGAGGATGCGCTGTGGTCTCCAGACCGGCGGATGCGACATTCGCTGACCCGGCCGGAGCATGCAGCCAGTACTGCTGCCGCTGGAAGGCGTAGTTCGGCAGAGCGACCGGAGCAGCCGGTTCTGGAACGCCGAAGGCACTCAGGATCCGCGGCCAGTCGAGCTCGACGCCGTGGGCGTGCAGGCGGCCGAGAGCGGTGAGCAGCGTCATGACCTCGTCATGGCCCTCCCGCAGGGTGGCCACCATTAGGACATCGCGCTCTTCGAATGGCTTCTCCCCATTTCCACTCGTCTCGCTGTAATGCGAAATCGTCGCGTCGACGAGTGGGGTGAGTGTGGGGTGTGGGGTGATTTCGAGGTAGGTGGTGGTGTTGTTTTGGTGGAGGGTTTGGATGCTTTGGGTGAAGTGGACGGGTTGGCGGATGTGTTGGGTCCAGTAGTGGGGG
>NZ_SMLC01000282.1 GCF_004349245.1 Actinomadura sp. 6K520
GGCTGCACCTTGTTCCCCACCGGAACGGGCTCGGGCTCGGGGAGCTCGTTGTCCTCCCGGACGGCCCGGAACAGCGGCTCGGCGAGGGTCCGGTTGAACTGGACGCGGTTCCTGTCCTGCGGGTACGCCTCCACCGGGACGGTCACGAACCGGACCTTCCCGGCGCTCATCCCGCGCAGGCTCCCCGCGAGCCGCTGCATCACCGAGAGGGTGAGGTCCTCGTCCGCCTTGATCGACTTGGCGACGGCGGAGAGGAAGTCGTAGGTGCGTCCCGGGTCGGTCAGCATGCCCTTGTCGGTGGCCTTCTTGACGACCGACGCCATGAACGCCTGCTGCCGCTTGATCCGGTCGAGGTCGGAGCCGTCGCCGAGCACGTAGCGGGTCCGGACGTAGCCGAGGGCCTGGTCGCCGCGGACGACCTGCCGGCCCGGCCGCAGGCGCAGCTCGGCCTTCGGGTCGTCGATGCGGCGCGGCACGCAGATCTCCACGCCGCCGAGCGCGTCCACGACGCGCTTGAAGCCGGCGAAGTCGACTTCGACGTAGTGGTCGATGTGGATGTCGGTGAGGGACTCGATGGTCTTCCAGGTGCAGGCCGGCCCGCCGTTGGAGAACGCCGTGTTGATCATCCCGAACTGGGCGGGGACGGTGGTGCCGTCCTTCTTCTTGCAGGACGGCATCTGCACCATCGAGTCGCGGGGGAAGCTGATGCCGATCGCGTTCTCCCCGCCGGGCGAGATGTGCAGCAGGATCGTGGTGTCGGAGCGCTGCCCCGGCTCGACGCCGTAACCGGCGTTGCGCCCGGCGCGGCTGTCGGACCCGATCAGCAGGATGTTCAGCGACCCGTTGAGCTTCTGCGGGCGGTCGCCGCCGAGCCGGCCGCCCACGTCCTCGCGGTCGATCTGGCCGTCGAGGCGCCGCCAGAACCCGTACGCGGTCAGGCTGCCGGCCACCAGGACCACCGACAGCACGATCGACACCACGCCGAGCACGCGCCACAGACGCCCCCGCACCGGCGGTTCCGGTGGCGCTGGGGCGTTGCCCGCGTAGTACACGGGAGACGGCGCGGCGGCTCGCTGCATCCGCAACATTTCAGCACAGATTGGACACGCGCCTCCCCGGCCACGGCAAAGTCGCCTTCCCCCGGGCGAGTCCGTCCCGGATGCCCGCGATCGCTAGACTCCGGGGAAGATGAGCACAGTAGACGCGCTGACCGACCAGGCCATGGTCGTGCTGCAGGACCGGCCGCTGGTGCCCCTGAGCGCCTGGCTGAACAAAGCCCTCGGCGCCTGCGTCGCGGGCGGCCGCACCCTGCAGCTGGTCACCCCCCTGGACTCCCGGCTGTCGCTCCCCCTGCGCACCGCCGCGTCGGGCAACGACGTGCAGTGGGTCGTCCGCAACGGTGACGGCTACTACGAGGGCCTGACCGGACGGCCGCTGAAGTGGAGCGGCGCGACGTTCGTCCCCGTACCCGAGGCCCGCGACTACGCGCCCGGGTTCACCACCCGCCCCAGCGCCCCCATCGGCTCGCAGCTCACCCTCGTCTACCGCACCAGGCACGGCTCCGAGGGCGACCTGGGCGGGCCCGTCGAGCGCCTCCTGCAGCTGCTCACCGGCAAGCCCCCCGGCGCGCTCGGGCCCGCCGAGCCGCTGGAGCACCCGTGGCGCCGCGACCGGTTCACCGAGTACGCGCGGGGACGCTCGACCGCGCGGCTCCTCGTCGTCGGCGACGGCCCGCGCCCGGCCCAGGCGATCTGCGACTTCACCGCGAGCGCGGGGGGCGCCGTCGGGGAGGTCAGCACCATCACCATCGGCTACATGCCGGAGGACCCGCCGCCCCTGCAGCACCTGCCGACCCTCGTCGGCGCGCTGGCCGCCGACCAGCCGATCGCGTCGCTGTTCGTCCAGCTCACCCCCGGCCGCGCCGACCTGACCACCGAGCCCCGCTGGACGGGCGCGCCCGCCCCGGTCGCACTGGCCGTCGCCGGGACGGTCACCGGGCCGAACGGCATCCCCGGCCAGCCGGTCGGGCCGCCGCGCGCCCCGCTGACGTTCTTCCCCCTCGGGGACGGCCGCTCCCAGGACGGCTGGCAGCGGCACAGCCACCTCATGCAGCACCTCCAGTCGGCCTGACGCGGCGGCACCGCTGCCCTTAATGCGGCGTTCCTCCCACTACCGGCGGCAAACGGCGCACAGGGCAGATGATCTACCCGTAAGGGATGATGTACGGTCCTGCCCATGGGACAGGCCGGTCAGCTCGACGCGCTTGAGCGGGCCGTCGAGGGGACACTCGCCGAAGGGTCGTTCGAGTTCGACGGCGACGAGGCGGTACTGCGGATCGAGGGGTCCCCCGTCCTCACGACCACCTGGTTCCTAGCCTGCGGCGCCGGCGGCGTCGTACTGCTGCTGGCCGGGGCCGTGCTGTCCCTCGCCGGGCTGCCGGACGAGGCGCGGTGGGCGCACGCACCGGGCGCCGGGCTGCTCGGCTGCGCGCTCGGCCTCGTGCTGCTGCTCCGCTTCACCCCGGTGGCCGACCTCTGGTCGGATGTGGAGCTGCGGTTCGCGGAGCGGGCGATGGTGCACCGGCGCAAGCGGGTGCCGTTCGGCGAGCTGCGGCCCGAGCACCTGGTGTGGAAGAACGGGTGGTTCTTCCGGCGCCTCTACGTCCGGCACCCGTCCCTGCGCAAGCAGCTCGCCGGGTTCTTCGGCAGCGAGGAACGCCAGGCCGCGGAGTTCCAGCGGCGGCTGTGGGAGCTGATCTCCGCGCCCGAGCCGCCGGACGCCGCCGCCGGTGCCGGCGGCCTCACCCCCGTGCAGCGCTGGATCATCGCCGCCGGCGCCCCCTACGGCGCGATCAACGGCTTCCTCGTGGACCGCCTCGGCACCGCACCCGGCGAGTCCGCGGCGGCCGCCGACCGCCGCACCGCCCAGGAACTCCTCCAGGACCCGTGGGGCGCCTACGACCTGGAGCAGCTCCTCGGCGCCGTCAACTGGCTCGTCCAGGACGGGCACCGCGCCGACTTCACCCGGGACGCCCGCCTCGCCGCCCGGCCGCCCGCCGCGCAGGAGCAGTACGGGACGCTGCTGCGGGAGGTCGACGACCTCATCGCCCGCGACAACCTCGAACCCCCGTTCGTCGAGCGGCTGATCGAGCTGGTGCGCGTCCGGTACGGGGACGAGGGCGGCTCGTACGCGCGGCTCGTCCCGCGGCTGCTCCGCGACGAGCCCGGCGCGGACGTCAGCGAGGAGGGCGCCGAGCTCGCCCGGTTCCTCCACCAGCTGTTCAACGACCGCGACCACGCGGCCGAGGAGCTGCACCGCCTGCGGGTCCTCGCCGACCCGGCGCTGCGCGGGAACGTGGAGCGGTTCCTCATCTGGGACTACGGGCGGGCCCTCATGCTCTACCGCTGGGGCCGCATGGTGGGCTGGCTGACCGAGGAGTACTGCTGGGAGCGGATGCTGCCGCTGGCCATCGACATCCAGCGGCGGTACGCGTCCTGGCGGGACATGGCCACCTGCTATCTGCAGGGCCGGCTGCTCTGGTCGGGCGGCGGCGGTAAGGCGCAGGCGGAGTACGAGCGGCTCGTCGAGAACCTCCTCACCGAGCCGCACAGCCCCTGGAACGCCCTCCCCTGGGACCTTCCCCTCACCCGCGACTGGGCGTGACCGTCAGCCCCCGATGACGCCGCCGTGGTACGCGGCGCCGTCCTGCCCTGGGGCGCCGACCGCCGAACCGCCGCCCTGCGGGGACGCCTTCCAGCTGCGCGCCGGCGCCTCGCTCGCCCCGTCCGGGTAGACGGTCCCGCCGGCCCAGTGCACGAGCGAGTCGGCGAACCTGCGCGCCACCCGCACCGCGTCGGGCAGGTCGGCTGCGGCGCGGACGTCCACCCACCAGATCGGGGCGGTGACGCGGTCGGCGAACTCGGGGCCGAGCAGCCGGCGGATCTCGCTCTGCGCCGACACCTGCACCGCGTCCTCGATCGAGACGAGCAGCCGGCCCTCCGCGTCGAGCAGGAGGGTCGGCTCCGGTTCCCCGCCGCGCAGCTCCAGCGGCTCGCCCATGGCGATCAGACCGTCCGCCACGGCGTGCACGTCCGGACGGCGGCGCACCAGCGCCACCAGATCACTGCTCATCGGGTCACCCCAGCCTCGGACGGACCGGACGGACCGGGCGGGCCGCCGCGGCGCGCGGCGACGGGTCGCCGGCTCGTGTCGGACACCTGCCTCCCTCTCCATCGCAACCCTATGACGCTTCCGCACGCGCCGCCGCCGTCCGCGGGCACGTACACCCGAGACATACCTACCATCCCGTGGCGTTTCGCCACCTTCTGCCCGCTACTCTGGTCGGATCTCATCAGGCACCCCGCTTGGACCCAGCTCGGAGCGTTCCATGAACTCCCCCCAATGGCCCGGTCAGCCGCCCGGCGGGCCCGGTTTCCCGCCACCGGCGCCGCCCGGCCCGCCGCTGCCGCCCGGCGGGCCCGGTTTCCCGCCGCCCCGGCGGAGCGGAGGCGGGGCACTGGTCCCCCTGCTGATCTTCGGCATGGTCGGGGTCCTGGCCCTCGTGGGCATCGGCGCCTTCGTCATCCTGGAGAGCAACGACGACGACGGGCCCCGCAGGACGACCACGCTGCCCACGTCCACGCCCTACTCACCCGCCTACACGCCCGAGCCGAGGCCCACGGCGTCCAGGGGAGGCACCGGCACGGGGTCGGACCCCGCCTCCATCCTCTCCACCACCATCCGGACCGCCAAGGGCAACACCTTCACCCGGGCGGGCACGCGGACGGAGTCGTGCAACACCCGCGCCAACACCAAACTCCGCACGACGCTGCGCAGCTACCCGTGCGTGGGAACGATGCACTCGGCGGTCTACGCCGACCCGTCCAAGAAGATCATCACTGCGGTGTCGATCGCGAAGTTCACCAGCCCGTCGGCGGCGAGCGCCGTCAGCCGGGTCACCGCCAACGAGGGCTGGCCTAAGTTGCTCACCCCGTCCCAGGCGAGCGGCCTCCGGCAGCCCAGGCCCGACCCGGCCTACTGGACCCGTTCCTGGACGCAGGGCTCCAACGTCGTCTACGCCCAGTCGTACTGGGCGACCGGCGCCGCCACCGGCGGCCGCACCGGAACCGTCTTCGCCACCGCGGGCGAACTGGGGGTGGAAGTGACCAACGTCCTCATCTGGAAGAACTGACGGACGGTGGCCGGCGGGCCGCCGCTCAGCGGACTCCTCCGCCGGTCAGTGACCGCGAGAAGACCTCGTACACGATGCGGGTGAAGGCCGACCGGGCGGCGGCGGAGACCTTGGCCAGCTCCACCGAGCTGCCGGTGGCCAGATGCCGGTCGTAGGGGACGAACACGACGGGCAGTCCCCACGCGGCGAGCATCTCCTGCGCACGCCGCAGGTCGGCGCCCACCTGCGGGGCGTGCGAGACCATCGCGATCACCGTGCGGCCGAGCAGCCCCCGCTGGTCGTTGGCCGCGTACCACTCCAGCGCCCCGCGCGCGCTCAAGGCGCCGTCGACCGTTCCCGGGGTGACGAGGACCAGGCCGTGTGAACCCGCGACGACACCGCGGTTCACCTCGGTGAGGATGCCCGCGCCGCAGTCGACGACCGTCGCGGCGACGTAGCGGCTCACCGAACTGAGCGCGGTCTGGAACGTCTCCAGCGTGAACTCCCCGGCGATGCGGCCGCCGCGCGTGGACGACAGCACGTAGAGGCCGTGCGGGGTCCGCGTCAGGAAGCCCTCCGCCTCCTGGAACGTGTTCGGCCGGTGCGCCGCCAGGTCGAACAGCGAAAGCTGGGGGCTGACGCCGAGGCGCAGCGGCAGCGATCCCAGCTCCGCGTCCGCGTCGGCGGCCAGCACCCGGTCGGCGCGGTGCAGGGCCAGCTCGGTCGCCAGCATCGCGGCCATCGTCGTCTTGCCCGCGCCGCCGCGGACGCTCGCGACCGCGATCTGCCGGGAACTCGGCACCGAACGCTGCATCAGGTCGGCGAAGGCGGCCCGCTCCCTGGCCTCCCGCGCGCCACCGCCCATCGCGTTGCGGACGCCGCGGCCCATGCGGCGGGCCAGGGGGTCGCCGTGCTGGTTCCTGCGGACGAGATCGTCCGCCGGGACCGGGTGGCCGCCCCCCGCCTGGCCGGGCGCGGGATGGGCCGGCTCGGGCGGGGC
>NZ_SMLC01000283.1 GCF_004349245.1 Actinomadura sp. 6K520
GCGTCCTCTGCCCGGACGGCCCGTGCGCCGTCGCCGGCGAGCGCACCCGCCTGCGCCGCCTGTTCGGCACCGGCTTCGTCGTCCTGACCGCGGACCGCCGGGTGCCGCGGCCGCGGACCGGCGTTCCCTGCACGGTCCACGCGCTGGACGACATCGACGTGGACGGGGTGCTCCGGGCGGTGTTGCGGGCCGGGCCGGACACCGTCCATATCGTCCGCCCGGACGGGCACCTCGCCGCCGTCCTCCCCTCCGCCGACCCCGGGCCGGTGACGGAGGCGCTGCACCGCGCCTGCGGGCGCTAACCGGCTGCGAGGACGGCGCGGGCGGCGTTGTGCCCGGGGATGCCGCTGACGCCGCCGCCTCGCCGCGCGCCCGCCCCGCACAGCAGCACCCGCGGGTGCTCGGTCTCGACACCCCAGCGTCCCCGCTCACCGGGGTCCTCGGCGAACGGCCACGACAGGTCGCGGTGGAAGATGTGCCCGCCGGGCAGGCCCGCCTCGGCCTCCAGGTCGACGGGCGTCTTGGCCTCCAGGCACGGCGAGCCGTCCGGGGCGCGCAGCAGGCAGTCCTCGATCGGCTCGGCGAGCACCGAGCCGAACGAGGCGAGCGTGGCGCGCAGGGCCGCCTCCCGCGCGCCCGCCGGGTCCGCCCGGAAGAGCCGCGCCGGCATGTGCAGGCCGAACAGCGTCAGGGTGTGCGCCCCGGCCGCCCGCAGCTCCGGGCCGAGAACGGACGGGTCGGTCAGCGAGTGGCAGTAGACCTCGGCGGGCGGCAGCGCCGGGACGCGGCCGGCCGCCGCCTCCCGGTACGCCCTGTCCAGCTGCGTGCGCGCCTCGTTGATGTGGAAGGTCCCGGTGAACGCCTCCTCCGGCCGGACGGACGGGTCGCGCAGCCGGGGCAGCCGGGAGAGCACCATGTTCACCTTCAGCTGCGACCCCTCGGCCCCGCCCTCGCTCTCGGCCGGCATGTTCACCAGGACCCACCGGGCGGAGACGGTGTGTTCGGCGCCTGCGGCGTCCCGGAACGTCACCTCGCCGGACGGGTCGGCCGCCAGCACCTCCATCCCCGTCCGCAGCTCCGCCCCGGCGGCGCGGGCGGCATCGGCCAGCGCACCCGTCACCGCGCCCATCCCGCCCACCGGCACGTTCCAGTCGCCGGTGCCGTTCCCGATGACGTGGTAGAGGAAGCAGCGGTTGGCCAGTAGCGAGGGGCCGGCCGGATCGGCGAAGGTGCCGATCAGCGCGTCGGTGAGCACCACCCCGCGGACGGTGTCGCTCGCGAACCGCTCGTCGGCCACCTCCCCGATGGGCCGCTCGAACAGGTCGCGCCAGGCCACCTCGTCGGCCACGGCGGACCGCAGCCCGGCCCGGTCGCGCAGCGGCTCCAGCAGCGTCGGCGCGACCCGGGCCGCGACCCGCCCGGCCATCCCGTAGAACCGCCGCCACGCGGCCGCGTCGCCGCCGAGGGACGCGGCCGTCCGCGCCTCGTCGCCGTTGTCGATCAGCAGGCCGCCGTCGCCGGCCGGGGTGTACGACGCGTACCGCCGCCCCCGCAGCTCGATCTTCAGCCCCAGGTCGCGGACGATCCGCGACGGCAGCAGGCTCACGAGATACGAGTAGCGGGACACCCGCGCGTCCACCCCGGGGAACACCCGCGCCGAGACGGCCAGCCCGCCCAGGTGGCCGAGCCGTTCCAGCAGCAGGACCCGCCGCCCGGCCCGGGCCAGGTAGGCGGCCGCGACCAGCCCGTTGTGCCCGCCGCCCGCGATCACGACGTCGTACATGCGCTCAGCCAACCACAGCGGACGGGACGGAACACGCCGGCCGCGGCCCTCCCGGGCGGGATGATGGGGCCCGCCCGCACACACCGGCACTGACGCGCGCCCGCCTGATCCGGCGGGAGGGCGGGCAACCGTTCGCGGGGTCTCGGCGGTAGTAGTCGGCAGGAACCGTCGTTCAGGAGGTCGGATGCGAGAGAGACCGGACTACGCGGCGTACGTGACGGAGCGGTCGCCGCGGCTGCTGAGAACGGCCTACCTGCTGTGCCGCGACTGGGGCCAGGCGGAGGATCTGCTGCAGACCGCGCTGGTCAAGGCATGGCGGGCCTGGCGGCGGGTGGGGGACGACCCCGACCCCTACGTCTACCGGATCATGGTCAACACGCATGCGTCGTGGATGAGACGGCGCTGGCGCGGGGAGCGGCCGACCGACGGGCTGCCGGAGGAGAGCGACCCGGCGGACGAGATCGGGGCCGCCGCGGACAAGGCGGTGCTCTGGGCGGCGCTCGGCAGGCTGCCGCACGGCCAGCGCGCCACGGTCGTCCTCCGGTACTTCGAGGACCTCACCGAGCCGCAGGTGGCGGCGATCCTCGGCTGCTCGGTCGGGACCGTGAAGAGCCAGACCAGCAAGGCCCTCGCCAAACTCCGGGTCGATCCCGGACTGCTCGCCGACGCACCGACAGGAAGGGGCTGACGATGCCGCACACGCTGGACGAGCTGACCGAGGTCATGGAGGAGCGCAGCGCCCGCGGAGCACCCTCGCCGGATCTGCTGCCGCTGGTGCGGCGCCGGGTCAGGCGCGACCGCGGGCGCCGTGCCGTCGCGGGCGCCGCCGGCGCCGCGCTCGTGGCGGGGACGTTCGCCGGGTTCATCCAGGCGCGGGAGACGGGGCAGGCGTCCGTGGCCTCCGGCGTGAAGGCGCCGCCGCTCATGGCGGGGGCGGCCGACGAGGCGTTCCCGCGTTCGTCCCCGCAGGAGGGGATGCGGCCGGTGCTGGAGGTGCGTTACCCGACGGCCGGACGCAAGGCCCGCTTCGAGTTCACGCCGACGGGGAGGCACAGCATGCTCACCTACCGCTGCTCCTCGGCGTTCATGGTCTTCCAGGTCGACAAGGGCGTCCTGAGCGGCGGCGGCTGCAGCGAGAACGACGGTGCTTCGGCATACCTGCGGACCACTCCGGGAGTCCCGGTCGCGTTCGAGGTGGTCGCGCTCCCGACCCGCGTGACGCCGCAGGGACCGAAACGGCCCTGGACCGCGGCCGAACTCGACCGGTTCCTGGCCGGGTTCCAGCCGGTTCCGGGGAGCTGGAGCGTCCGGGCCTACAGCGGCGAATGCACGAGCGAGACGTGCGCGGGCCCGCCCGACGGCCGGCCTACGGGCGGCGGAAGATCGTGATGGAGTGGCCGACGCCGCCGATCCGCTCGGCGGTGCCGATCAGCGGGGCCAGCCGCGGGTCGGACTTGGCGATCCAGGTGTTCGACACCACCAGCAGCCCGCGGACCCGGCCGGGCGGGACGGTGAGCGGGTCCGACGCGCGGATGCCGTAGTAGGAGGGGACGCCCTGGCCCTTGTAGGCGAGCCAGACCTTCTCGCCCGCGTGCCGTTCCCGGAGGCGGTCGGCGAGGCGGCGAAGGTCCTGGCCCCAGTCGACGTTCGAGTCGTGCAAGTGCAGGTGGGTCCTGGCCGGGCCGCCGAACGCCTCGTTGGAGTAGGGCAGGTAGAACGGGAACGCCCGCAGCGAGCTGGCCGCCGTGAACAGCACCAGGGCCCCCGCCACGGCCCGTGTCCAGCGCCACCGGACGGCGGTCAGGCCGGCCGCCGCCACCGCGAGGAACATCGGGAGGAAGATGGCGTAGCGGACGCCGAGGTCGCGGTCGCCGGTCATGGCCGCCGCCAGCAGCACGGCGGCGGGCAGCAGGACGTACGGCGCGGCGGGCCGGAGCCGCGGCACCGCGAGGAGCGCGGTGATGCCCGCCGCCCACAGCGCGAGCGTCCCGAGCGGCGTCTTCACCAGGAGCGCGGCGGGGAGGTAGTACCAGAGGGAGCCCAGGTAGACCCGGCCGAACAGGAAGCCGGTCCAGCGGAGGTCCTCGAAGCCGAACTGGACGCGCATCCCGTCCCGGAACGGCTCGGGGAACGGCAGCAGGCCGGCGGCGAGCCCGCGCGCCCCGCCGATGGACGGCACGTCCGCCGGTGCCGTCCAGTGCAGCCGCGGGTCGACGGCCAGGTAGCTCGCCCACACCACCGTGACCACGAGCACGGCGATCCCGGCGGCCGACAGGGCGCAGGCCGCGAGGAGCCGGCGGCGGGAGGGGCTGCGTCCCCGCCCGGCCGACCACACGGAGACCGCGGCCAGGCCCACCAGCACGGGAACCGCCGGCAGCGCGCTCATCTTGGTCGCCACGGCCGCGCCGAGCGCCAGCCCCGCGAGCGGGAGGCAGCGCCGGGGCCGCCGCCGCGCCCGCCACAGCAGCCATACCGCCGTCAGCAGGAACCCGGCCATCGGCACGTCGAGCGTGGCCAGCGACCCGTGCGCGATGACGTCGGGGGAGAAGGAGTACAGCGCGAGCGCCCCGAGCCCCCCGAGCGGCCCGGCGAGGTCGCGGGCGAACGCGAAGACGACGAGGCCGAACAGCAGCGTCAGGACGATGACCGGGAGCCGCGCCGCCAGCAGCACCCGCTGGGCGTCGTTGCCGGAGCCGTACAGGAGATGCCTCCCGACCGCGTACTGGCTGCCGGTGAAGGCGGCGTCGAAACGCGCTCCGCCGAGGGCGACCCCGGCGCCGACGAGCAGCTTGCCCAGCGGCGGATGCTCGGGGTTGTAGCGCAGGTCGTGCTCGTACACGTAGAACGCGCCCGCCCCCACGTACGCCGGCTCGTCATTGGTCGGGGACTGCCGCACGGCGGTGGTGAGCATCGCCGCCGCCATCTGGGCCAGCAGCGCCGCGACGGCGAGGGCGAGCAGCCATCGCCGGTGCCGCCGCAGCGCCCCGAACCGGCCCGCCGGCGTCTCGCGCGGAGACGCCGGCGGTCGCCCGTGCTCGGCGGACAGCGAGGTCACGCCACCACCTTCGCATCGGACGGGTCATGTCACGACCACATCAGGTCACCACGGCGTCAAGCCGATCTCGGCGGATGCCGGGGAGCCGTCGTGGACGAGTGACTCGAACCCGCCGACGTCGTCGAACGGGAATCCGTACGCCCTGCCGTCGGCCATGTTCGCGTGGACGATCCGCGAGTAGTGGTCGGTGACCTCCCGCGTGTAGAACTGGCCAGGGTCGTAGGTGGGCTGGGTGTCCAGATGCCCGAGCGTCGAGCGGTGCAGCGCCGCGCACAGCGTCCGCGCGATCGGGCCCACGACGTGGTCGTTGGGCGCGTGGAGCCTGCCGTCGCAGCCGAACACGTCCTTCGTGGTGGGCTTCTGGAACGACGCCACCACGGCGCCCGTGCCGTCGGTGAAGTGCATGACGCCGCCGGCGTCGGTCCGGCCGGAGAACCGCTTCTCCGGCTCGTGCTGGAACGGCACGACGGTCAGCGTGCGCGTTCTGTAGGCGTCCCACGCGCTGCCGATGTACCCGTCGAGATATGTGGAGCTGAAAACGCCCGCGTCGATGCCTTTCGCCGGAGAAAGGACGCGGAGCCGCAAACCGTCGGCACGTGTCGTGACCAGACCGGTCCAGTCTCCGGCCTGGCCTTGTACGGCGTTGAAGATGCGTTCCCGGCCATTCGGTACGAGTACGCCCGTCCGTGTCGTCGTGCCCGCGCCGTTCGTGACCGCGACGGAATGCGGAATGCTGAACATGTCGACCTGGGAACTGTTGAGCCAGAGCCCGTCGGCGTTGAAGGTGAATTCGCTCCAGTCGAAGATGACGTCGTGGTTGGGGTCGCTCGGATTCCACGGCGCCGGCTGGACGAGTCCGTCGGGAGTGAGGAAGAAGCTGATCTTCTCCCCGATCGAGAAGTACACGCGTCCGGAAAGGCCGCGCGGAATGCGGAGCGTCTTCGCCGCGCCATCGGCGGGGCCGCTGATCGAGACGTCGGGAGCGGGGCTCGGCGGAAGCGAACCCGCAGGCCAGGGCGTGAACGTCCCCGCCTCGTCGACATATCCGAGCCGGCCGGTTTCGATGTTCACGCCGACCACGTACAGGTGCACCTGCCCGGCGCGCCCGGAATTGTTGGTGACGGTCATCGGCAGTATGTCCTGCACTGCCGCGCGCACCGGTGTGAGCGGCGCCAGCATGAGCACGCCCGCGAGGACGGCGGCGAGCCGGCGGAACGCCTTTCTTGTGAACGGCGTCGTCACCGTGCGCGGTGCGCCGGTGGTGGGCGGGGCGGTGCGGGCCGCCACGAACAGCGCGCGGCGGCGGGATTTCCAGGGGGAGCGGGAATGG
>NZ_SMLC01000284.1 GCF_004349245.1 Actinomadura sp. 6K520
GTTTGCTGGCATGCTACTGTCCCCCTTTTCCTTTCGGATCCGGGTAAGCCATTAGGCCCAGAGAAAACCTCCAATCCTCTCCCGGCTGAGCCGGGAATACGACCAAGCGCCTCGTGGCGCACTCCCACACCTCGATCACCGCCAAGTCCGCGCGGACATCGCGGAAGACACGAAGGATGATCTGACCCTCGCCGTGCCGCCACGCGTTGGTCACCAACTCGCACACCACCAGACGCGCCACGAAGTCGTCAGTGGAACCCCACTCCCGGAACTGCGCCGCGACGAAGTCTCTCGCCAACGCCGGTGCGCGGTCGCCGGGGTCGAGGAAGATTGTCGGGATTTCAACGGTAAATGCGGACACCTCTACGACCTTTGGACGGTTTGTTTTGCATTGGAGGTCAAGAGTGCCTGCAGAGAACTAAGCTCGCTACGTTCCGGAAGCAACCGCAACGAAAGAGATCATGAATGTCACTGCGCGACGCACTCAACCCGGATCGCTCGCTGTGGCACTTCACGGCTGTGCACCTGCGCCGATACCGTGAGGCGCACAGTCTCACCGGCCAGGCTCTTGCGGACATTTCGGACTGTGATCGTTCCACTGTTTCCAGATATGAGTCCGGGCTGCTCAAGCTCACTCGTAAGCACGCGGAGATCATTGACCGAGCGTGGCGAACACACGGCATGTTCACGTCCCTGGTCACCCTCGCAGGAGCAAGCGACGAGGGAGACTGGTTCACCGGGCTTACGGAGTACGAGGGACGCGCGAGTCGCATTCGCATGTGGGAGACGCTGTACGTTCCCGGCCTGTTTCAGACGCCGGAATATGCACTCGCCACGTTCACCGGCAACGCGGTAGCGGACCCGCAGGCCGCCCTGAACCGGCGGCTCAGCCGTCAGGCCGCCGTGTTCGACAGGACCAACCCCCCGCATCTCACGGCGATTCTGAACTGGACGGTCCTGGCGCAACCCATCGGCCCGCCGGAACTTATGCGCGAACAACTCGCCCGCCTCGTCGAGTTGAGCGAGCATCCGTCCGTGAGCATCCGGATCGTGGAACGACAGGACAGGGCACACCCAGGACTGGACGGACCATTCAAGATCGTCAGCGCAGACGGTCGCGACCTGGCATACACCGAAGCAGTGACGAGGGGGCGTTTCCTGACAGACCCTCATGATGTGGAAGAGGTGGCCATAAGGTATGACCGTATTAGCGACATAGCCGCCCCGGTCGGCCCGTCCCGGGAACTGCTGGCGGCCGAACTGGAGAACCATCGATGACGAATTGGCGCAAGTCAAGCCACAGCGGCGGCAGTGCGACCTCCGATTGCGTCGAACTGGCGCGCTCCCCCCGGGCAGTCGGCGTGCGTGACAGCAAGGACCCCAGCGGCCCCCGCATCACGCTTCCGGTCGAGCGCTTCCGCCGCCTGGCCGCCGACATCAAGTGCGGAGTGCACGACCTACCCTGACAGCCCATCATGCGCATCACGGCGAGAAACCCTGGGCCGAGCGATACGGCCGGGGCTCTCTGCATGCGTGTCTGAGAAGGATCTTGTTATTAGGGCGTGTCTCAAAGGCAGCTCAGCCAGTCGTTGATGACGGCGATGTGGAGGGTGGCTTGGTAGCGGACGGAGAGTTTGTCGTACCTGGTGGCCACGGCCCGGTGGCGTTTGAGGCGGTTGATGGCGCATTCGATGGCGTGGCGCTGGTGGTAGTCCAACGAGCAGAACGCTGGTGGGCGTCCGCCCCGACTGCCTCGGTTGCGGCGGTGGCGGGCCTGGTCGGCCTTCACCGGGATGGTGCCCGCGATGCCGCGTCGACGCAGGTAGGCGCGGTTGGTGCGGGAACTGTAGGCCTTGTCGGCCCGGACCCGGTCCGGCCGCGTGCGGGGACGTCCCGGGCCCAGGCGTGGCACGCTGATGCGCTCCAGGACGGGCCGAAACTGGGGTGAGTCGCCTCGCTGACCGGCGGTGACCAGCAGCGACAGCACCTTCTGCCCTTGCTCGCACGACAGGTGGATCTTGGTGGTCAGGCCACCACGTGACCGTCCCAGCGCGTGATCGGCAGGCTCGTCCCCGCCGGCTCCGCCCGGGGGTTCGGCCTGCTCATCCGGTCGGCTGCGGGCACCGGCGGCGTGCTGGTGCGCCCGCGCGATCGTGGAATCCACGCTCACCTCCCAGCAGATCACCCCGGCCGCGTCCGCCCGCCCCTGCAGGCAGGTGACGATCCGCGCCCATACACCCGCCCGCTGCCAGCGGCGAAACAGGGAGTACACCGCCTGCCAGGACCCGTAGCACTCGGGAACGTCCCGCCAGGGTGCACCGGCCCGGACCCGCCACCGGATCCCGTCGATGAGCTGTCGTTTCGTCCACTTCGACGGCTGACCTGACTTCTTGGGGACCGGGAGCAGCGGTTCCAGCACCGCCCACTGCGCATCGGTCAGGTCGAACCGCCTCGCCACCGCTACGCTGGGCACGAGGTCTCCGGTGTTCAGGTTCGTTTTGGTCGATGAACCCTTTACCGGAGACCTCGTTGCTTTCGCCGCGGGACACGCCACTCATCCCACTTCGAGACAGGCCCTAGCACGTGAGGGGCCTTGGGGCCTGACGGACGGCGGGTCGTCCGCCGCGGGCCATACGGAGAGGCCAGGAGGCCGATAGCGGCCCAGCGGATCATGGCCAACATTCTGCCGCGACACCCGAACCGGGCCGCGACCTCGACCACCGGCAACTCCACCAGGCCCAATCCCGGCCCACGACGCGCGCTCCCCGAAACGAACACGCGACAGCTCTGAGGATGGTCGGATGCTGCCCTGGGCCGTGGTCTGACCCGCGCGACAGCAGGCCGTGGTGCCTTGGCTTGGACCTGCCGGCCGCAAGCTCGGGGTGGTGCCTGCCGGCATCGGGCCGGGGGGGTGTGTCCCGATACGGGCCATGCCGTGAACAGGGCGCCGTCACAGTTCTGACCGCCCCGCCGGCCCGGTGACGGCCGTCCAGCCCCCGAGTCGCGCAGGAGCCGAACGACGATGTCCAGCATGCCCGAGCCCCCCTCCGCCCTCCAGCCCAGACCAGGCCCCGAAGAGGTGGTTGCGGGGGTGGATACCCACAAGGACACGCATGTCGTAGCGGTCTTGACCGCTATGGGTGGGTTGCTGTCCACGCGCTCGTTCCCTGCCACCGCTGAGGGTTATGCCGCGCTGCTGGCCTGGGTGCGTTCCGGGGACAATCCCGAACGCCTCGACAGCGAGGGTTCCTTCGCCGCGTTGTGCGGGGTCAGCCCTGTCGAGGCGTCCTCGGGCAGGTCCCAACGCAGGCGGCTCAACCGCGGCGGCGACCGCCAGGCCAACGCCGCGCTCTACCGCATCGTGCTCACCCGCCTGCGCTGGGACCCGCGAACCCGCGCCTACCTGGAACGACGGATCAGCGAAGGAAAGACCCGACGCGAGATCATCCGCTGCCTCAAACGCTACGTCGCCCGAGAGGTCTTGACGAACATAGGGGCGTTTAAGCCGAACACGGCACTGTCAACCATCAGGTGGGACTGGAGTGTCAAGCATGACCCGGGACACGAACACTGTGCAACCTCGGTTGAGGGTTGACGTTTTGTGCTTGGGTGATGGTTGACGCCGGTCCTAGGTTTCGTAGGTGATGTGGCCGCTTGCTCGGCGGCGGTTGACCTCCTTGATCAGGGTTCTGGGGTGGACGGCCAGTTCCTGCACGGTTGCGTCCACGGAGGTGGTGTATGAGTTTGACCTGGTCAGAGGGCGTGGCGTCGTGACGTGAGACGGCCATCGCGTGATCCTTCGAATCGACCAAGACCGAAGGAGAAGAGAACGCGATGGCCGTGGACAACAGTGTGGACCCTGCGGGCTGGCTGGCCGAGCAGATCGGAGCGTGTGAGCCCGATGTGTTGCGGTCGATGGTCAAGACGATGGCCGAGGCGCTCATGTCGGCCGAGGCCGACGCGGTCTGCGGCGCCGGCTACGGGCAGCACTCGGACGAGCGGGTCAACCGCCGCAACGGCTACCGGTCCCGCGATTGGGACACCCGCGCCGGCACCGTGGAGCTGGCCATCCCCAAGCTGCGGTCGGGGTCCTACTTCCCCGAGTGGCTGCTGGAGCGGCGTCGCCGGGCCGAGCAGGCCCTGGTGAGCGTGGTCGCCACGTCCTATCTGCTGGGCGTCTCGACGCGGCGGGTGGACAAGCTGGTGGAGCAGATGGGCATCAAGGGCATCTCCAAAAGCCAGGTCAGCGAGATGTCCAAGGTGCTGGACGCGCAGGTGGCGGCGTTCCGCAACCGGCCGCTGGAGGGCGGGCCGTATGCGTTCGAGTGGGTCGACGCCCTGACCCAGAAGGTGCGTGAGGGCGGCCGGATCGTGGGCGTGCACGTGCTGGTGGCCACCGGAGTCAACGCCGACGGGCACCGCGAGATCCTCGGCGTCGAGGTCACCTCGGCCGAGGACGGGGCCGGGTGGCTGGCGTTCCTGCGCGGCCTGGTGGCCCGCGGCCTGACCGGCGTCCAGCTGGTGATCTCCGACGCCCACGCCGGCCTGGTCGAGGCGATCGGCTCCACCTTGCCGGGCGCGAGCTGGCAGCGGTGCCGGACGCACTGAAGCCGTAAAGATTCAACACGGTGGTTGATCGGCGCCTGTGGTCTCGCTGCCTGATGTGGTGGAGGCGATCATGTCGGTGGCGGTGCGGAATCGGGTGTCGGCCGGTTCGATGGTGATGGCGGCGTTGTCGAGCAGTGGTGCGACTTCGGCGATGGCGTTGCTGATGGTGCCGCGGCTGACGCTGAACGCTTCGGCCAGGACCTCGCGGGTGCAGAGTCTCCGCTGGTGGAGCACGGTGGCCAGGATCCGTTCGGTGTCGGGGAGTTTCTGTTTGAAGACGCCGCGGCGGGTTCCCGGGGTGCGGTCGCCGCCGCGTTGGTGGTGGCGGCGCTTCTCGATCACGGCAGCGTGCGGGAGCGCGAGACGCTCGATGAGCTGCTGGAGGTCGTGGTGACTCATCCCTGTCAGTGCCGGGTCCGATAGAGCCTCGGGCAGCGGCGGACGGCCCACGGTGGTGCCGTCCTGGAGATAGTTGTGCAGGTCTTGGACTGTGGCGAAGCCGAGGCTGGTGGTGGTGAGGGTGACTCGGTGCTGGTCGATGAGCTTGCGGGTTTGCCTGACGGCCTGGCCGATGGTCATGGGGTTGATCGCCAGGAGTTCGCAGAGCACCTTCTGGGAGCAGACCTGCCGCAGATAGACCACGGTGATCAGGACACGGTCGGCATCTGTGAGCAGCGGGCGGCCGTGAGCACCCTTGGCCTTGCGACGTCTGCCGCCTCGCTGCCGGAAGAGGCGTTCTTCGGCCTGGGCTGCCTGGGCCGGCGCCAGCCGGGCGGCCAGATCGTCCAACTCCCGGCGGGTCATTCCGGTCAGTCTCGGGTCGCTAAGCAGGGCCAGAGCCTGGACCCGTGTCCGCATCCCGGCGGTGCCCACCACCCCGCCGCCGGTATCGGCTGTCTGCGGGCGGATGGTGTAGTTCCAATCGCCATGACGGTCGTGTCGTTCGATCGGCAGGGACTGGAGATGCGCCTTGCTGACCGCGACACCGGTCGGATAGCTGCCGGTGTCCAGTTCCGCTTCCACTCGCAAGCCGGTGCGGGTGCGGGTCGAGGCGATGGTGTTGACGACAACTTGGTGGCTGGTCAGCGGCCTTCCACGCCAGTTCATCGTGATGTGAGAGAACAACCGGTGCTCGATCTTGTTCCATTTGGAGGTGCCCGGCGGGAAATGGCACACGGTGATCGACAGGCCGGCCTCGGCTGCGAACGCCGCCATCTCCGCCTTCCACGCCCGGTAACGGTAGCCGTTGGAGCCGCCCGCGTCCGCAGTGATCAGTAGCCGGGTCGCCTCGGGGTAGTCACTGCTGCCGCGTGCCTGCCACCAGCGGCGGATCGGTAGGTGTCAAGTCAAACGGGACAGGGGCCAGTGATCGCTAGGCGGCTTGTTTCTCCTGGTCAGAGCTGGTCTGGTTGGTGGTGCCCTCGTCGGCTCGGTTGATCTGCGCGAGTGTGGGGATCT
>NZ_SMLC01000285.1 GCF_004349245.1 Actinomadura sp. 6K520
GGGCGGCTCGGCGAGGCGGCGGGCCGTCGGCGCGCCCACCGGCACGGGGCCCGCCGGCACGGGGCCCGCCGGCACGGGGGCACGGCGGACGAACGCCTCCTCCAGCACGATCAGCGAGCGCATCGCGTCGACGGCCGCGCGGGCGGGGGGCGCCTGCCGGAAGACGTCGTTGAAGACCTCCAGCGACAGCGGCCCGTCGTAACCGGCCGCGAGCACGCGCGCCGTGAAGCCGGCGAGGTCGAACGCGCCCTGCCCGGGGAAGAGCCGGTGGTGACGGCTCCACTGGAGCACGTCCATGCGCATGTGCGGGGCGTCGGCGAGCTGGAGGAAGAAGAGCTTCTCGGCGGGGAACTCCGTGATGGCGGTGATGTCGCCGCCGCGTGACAGCACGTGGAAGCTGTCGAGGCACAGTCCCAGCGCGGGATGGTCGGCCCGCAGGACGAGTTCCGCCGAACGCTCCCAGGTCCGGACGTGCTTCCCCCAGGCCAGGGCCTCGTAGGCGACCCGCACGCCGTGTTCGGCGGCCAGGTCGCCGAGGGCGCGCAGCTGCGCGGCGGCCAGGGCGTCGTCGTCGACGGCCTCGGGCGCGACGGACGAGCACACCAGGACGGTGCCGGCGCCGAGCCGCCGCGCCAGCGCGAACTTGTGCGCCGCCCGGCGCAGGTTGCGGCGGTGCAGTTCCTCCGGGACGGCCTCGAAGTCACGGAACGGCTGGTAGAGCTCGACCGCCAGGCCGAGGTCGGCGCAGCGCCCCGCGATCTCCTCGGGGGCGAGCGGGCAGGCGAGCAGGTCGTTCTCGAAGATCTCCACGCCGTCGAACCCGGCGCCCGCGGCCGCGTTCAGCTTGTCCTCCAGCGTGCCGGACAGGCACAGCGTCGCGATCGACCGTCGCATGGCGCGTTCCTCCGTTCCCGGGCGGCCGGTTTCGGGTCCGTGCCCGGCTCGCCGCCCACCGCCGGGGGGCGGCCGCGGCGAGCCGGGCACGGGCGGTCAGGGGGCGGTGGAGCGGATCGTCTTGAACAGCTCGGCCTGCTCCCCTTCAAGGGTCTCGCCGAAGTACTTCCTGGCCTTGTCCGAGAACGCCTTGATGTCGACGTCCTCGACGATCGTGGGCTCGCCCTTGCTCTTCCACTCGGCGAGGATCTTCTTCTCGTCCTCCTCGATGCACTTCCGGTTGCCCGCGCGGGTGTCCGAGACGGCCTTCTGCAGGGCGGTCTGCTGCTCGGTGCTCAGCTTCTTCCAGCTGTCGTCGTTGATGACGATCATCTGGGAGCCGGATTGGTGCCCGGTGAGGCTGACGTGGGTCTGGACCTCGTCGAGGCTCTTCTCGGCGATCGTCGGGATGGGGTTCTCCTGCCCGTCGATGATCTTGCGCTGCAGGCTGAGGTACAGCTCCTCGAACGCGACCGCGGTGGGCTTGGCGCCGATCGCCTTGGCGTTCTCCAGGTAGACCTTGGAGTCGGGGAACCGCATCCGGAGTCCCTTGAAGTCGCCGGGCTCGCGGATGGCGGAGTTGGCGCTGAAGTGCCGCATCCCGAAGAACCAGACGTCCAGGATGCGGGTCCCGGTGGCCTCGGCGAACTCCGTCTTCAGGCGCTCGCCCTGCTCCCCGTCGAAGAAGGAGAACAGGTGGTCCGGCCCGTCGAACACGTAGGCCATGTCCAGGACGCCGATGGGGGCGTGGCTCGCGGCCAGCGCGGACGAGCCCTGTACGTCCATGTCGAGGTCGCCGGACCTGACGGAGGTGAAGCGCGTCGCGTCGTTGCCGAGCTGGCTGTTCGGGAACGTCTCGATCTTCACGCCGAGGTCCCGGCCGTTGACCGCGTCGGCGACGGCCTGGATACCGCAGCGGCTGTGCGGATGCTGGGTGGTGTAGCTGTTGGCGAACGACAGCGTGACCGTCCCGCCGTCGTCTCCGCTGTTCATCGCGCTGCAGCCGGCCGCCAGAACCGACGCGGCGGCCAGGACCGCCAGTCTCGCGGGTGGTGATTTCGCCATCTGCCTTGCTCCTCACGGGGGTGGTGGTGTCGGGTCGCGGGTGGTGACGGCCAGGGCCGCTCGGGCCGGGTCGCTACAGGCCGAGCAGCCGGGGCAGGAAGGTGACGATCGAGGGCACGAACGTCACCAGCAGCAGGACGACCAGTAGCGGGAGCAGGAACGGGAAGGTGCCGCGGAAGACCTCGTGGACCGGCATCCGCGCGACCGGGCTCATCACGTAGAGCACCGCGCCGATCGGCGGGGTGAGCAGCCCGATCATCAGGTTCATGATGACGATCACCCCGAAGTGCATGGGGTCGACGCCGAACTCGGCGGCGATCGGCAGCAGGATCGGCACCGTGATCACCAGGACGGAGATGCCCTCCAGGATGGCGCCGAGCATGATCATCAGCAGGTTGACCAGCAGCAGGAACACGAGCGCGTTGTCGGTGAGGCCGAGCATCGCCTCGGAAACGTGCTGGGGGACCCGCTCCCGGGCGAGGATCCAGGCCAGCAGCCCGGATGCGCCGACGATCAGGGTGATCGACGCGGTGGTCGCCGCGGTCTCCTTCGCGATGGGGAACAGGTCCCGCCAGGTGATGCGGCGGTAGACAGCGCCGAGGACGAGCACGTAGGCGGCGCCCACCGCCGCCGCCTCGGTCGGCGTGAACCAGCCGCCGAGGATGCCGCCCAGGATGATCACCGGGGCGCCGAGCGGGCCGAGGACGCGCACCCCCGTGCGGCGGAGCGTCTCCCAGGAGAAGGGCTCGCCGCGCAGGTCGCTCCGGCGGCGCAGCAGGAAGAACACCGCGCCGGCCAGGCCCACCGCCATGAGGAACGCGGGGGCCACCGAGGCGGCGAACAGCGCCCCGGTCGACACTCCGGCGATGCCCGCGTAGACGACCGCGGGGATGCTCGGCGGCATCACCGGCCCGAGGAGGCTGGAGGACGCGCTGATACCGACCGCGAACCGCGGCGGGTACCCCTTGCGGGTCATCGCGGGGATCTCGACCTTGCCGAGGCCGGCGGCGTCGGCGAGCGCCGAGCCGCTCATCCAGGAGAACCCCAGGCTCACCCCGATGTTGACGTAGCCGAGGCTGCCCCTGACCCGGCCGATGGCGGCGAGCGCGAAGTCGAACAGCCGGTCGGCGATGCCGGCGTGGTTGGCGACCACGCCGAGGAGGATGAAGAGCGGGACGGCCAGCAGCGGGAAGCTGTTCACGGCCTCGGTGGCCTGCCGGACGCTCAGCCCCGCCGAGTAGCCCTCGAAGGAGACGTAGGTGAGGCAGGGCCCGAGCAGCGCGAACGCCACGGGGACCCGCAGCAGCAGGAGCGCGGCGATGGCCACGCCGAGGAGCACCATGCTCATGTCTCATCCGCCTCGTGCGTCGGGTGGGTCTCGTCCGTCGGGTGGGTCTCGTCCATCTCCGGCTCCGGCCGGAAGATCGCGACGACCGAGCGGACGGTCGTGAGGAGCAGTCCGGCGAGCGGGATCACGT
Organism: Actinomadura sp. 6K520; assembly: GCF_004349245.1. Taxonomy (GTDB): domain Bacteria; phylum Actinomycetota; class Actinomycetes; order Streptosporangiales; family Streptosporangiaceae; genus Spirillospora. Next base: position 3,477 of record NZ_SMLC01000285.1, read on the forward strand.
AGAAGAAGCGCGTCGGCAGGCCGAGCGCGGGCGTGGTCTGCCCGTCGTCGTCCATGACCAGGACCCACGCCTCGTAGACGAGGTTGAGGCAGACGATCGCGACGGTGACGTTGGCGACGATGCCGACGAGGCGCAGGAGCCGGGGCCCGGCCACGATGTCGACGAGTTTCAGGGCGATGTGGCCGTCGCGCGCCGCGAGGTAGCCCGACATGGCGAAGGTGAGCCAGACGAAGGCGAACCGCGCGAGTTCACCGGTCCACACCCAGCCGCCGGCGGGCAGGTAGCGCTGCACGGCCTGCAGCAGCATCAGGACGCCGATCACCGCGAGCAGGACGCCGCCGGTGACGGCCTCGGCCATGGACAGCGCCCGCAGGACGCGGCCGGGGCGGCGGCCCGGCGGCGGCGCGGGGGCGGCGGAGGTCATCGGTGGTCCCCTCCCCAGCCGGACAGGTCGATCCAGGTTTTGCCGGGGGCCGTGCGGGCCTCGGCGAAGGCGCGCTCCGCCTGGTCCGGAGGCACGCCCGGCCGCAGCAGCCCGGCGAGCCGGGACGCCGCTCCGGAGGCCGCCGCGACGGTCGCGGCGAAGTCGTCCGGGTGGTCGTAGATGAGGGAGCCGCGCACCTGGAGCTGGCGCCGGGTCAGCTCCATCGTCGACAGCCCGACCGGTTCGCCGCTCATGCCGATCACCATGACGGTCCCGCCGGTCGCGACGTTGTGCGCCGAGGTCTCCCAGGCGGCGGGGACCCCGGCGGTGTCGAACACGAACGGGAAGGCGCGCCCCTCGTCCGTCCCGACGGGGCGGGCCCCGATCCGCCCGGCCATCGCGACCCGGTCGGCGCGCGGGTCGGTGACGAACACGCGGGCGCCGGCCTCGGCGAGCGACAGGCAGGTGAGCAGGCCCTGCGATCCGGCGCCGACGACCAGGCAGTCGGTGCCCGGTGCCACGCCGGCGCGGCGGACCGCCGACCGGGCGACCGCGAACGGCTCGACGCACGCCAGCACCTCGGCGCCGACCTCGGCCGGCAGCGGCCAGGCGAACCGCGCGGGGACGGCGACCCGTTCGGCGAGGAGCCCCGGGACCGTGATGCCGGGGCTCAGCCTGTGCTCGCACCCGGACGTCATGCCGCGTGCGCACGGCGGGCAGGAGAAGCAGCAGTAGTTGGGCTCCACCACCACCTGCTGGCCGACATGGCGGTCGCGCACGTCCGGTCCCACGGCGACGATCCGGCCGCCGCCCTCGTGTCCCGGCACCCAGGGCAGCGCGGGCGTGGGGCGGGTGCCGTCGTGGACGCCGAGGTCCGACCCACACAGGCCGACCGCCGCCATCTCGACGACCACGTCATGGCGCCCGGGTTCCGGTTCGGCCCAGGAGTCCACGGCCTCGATGCGCCGCGGTCCGGTCAGCACGATCGCCCGCATGTGATCCGTTCTTCGCTCCCGGGTGCGGGTCGTACTGTGACCCCCACCACATGTCTGCAATGTGCCGTTGACACTAAAATCACTGGTCGTGGGATGGCAAGCGGTTGCCAAAAGTTTCCATCTGCGAGACTGTCCCGGCGCACGCGGACCGAGCGGAGGGGCGGCGGATGGCCGAGGGCAGGGCGGGCGGCGGACGGCCGACGATCTACGACGTGGCGAAGCACGCCGGGGTCTCCCCGTCCACCGTGTCGCGGGCGCTGTCCAACCCCGGACGCGTCAACGCCGCGACCGCCGCACGGGTGGCCGAGGTCGCGGCCCGGCTCGGCTACCGCGCGAACACCCTCGCCCGTGCGCTGCCCTCCGGCCGGACCGACACCCTCGCGCTGTTCGTCTCCGACATCACCAACCCGCACTTCTTCGGGGTCATCCGCGGCGCCGAGCACCAGGCCCGCGCCGCGGGCTGCACGCTCATCGTCGGGGACACCCAGGAGTCACCCGAGGTCGAGGCGCGCAACATCGAACGGCTCGGCCCGTCGGTGGACGGGTTCGTCATCGCGGCGAGCCGCATGTCCGACGAGGAGATCGTCAAGCTCTCGGCCGGGCACCGCCTCACACTGATCAGCCGGCAGGTCGGCGACGTGCCCAGCGTGATCGTCGACCACGCCGAGGGCACCCGCCAGATCGTCGAGCACCTCGCCTCGCTCGGGCACCGCTCGATCGTGTTCCTCGGCGGGCCGCCCCGCTCCTGGCTGGGCGCCCGCCGCTGGGAGTCGCTGGTCGCGGCGGCGGACCGGCACGGCATCGGCACGCGGCGGATCGGCCCGTTCCCGCCGACCATGGCCGGCGGCGCCGCCGCGGCCGACGCCGCGCTGGGCACCGGCGCGACCGCCGCCGTCGCGCACAACGACCTGCTCGCGATCGGGGTCCTGCGCCGCTGCGCCGAGCGGAACGTGTCCGTACCCGGGGACCTCAGCGTCGTCGGCTACGACGACATCTTCGGCGCGGACTTCTGCTCCCCGCCGCTGACCACCCTCGCCGGCAAGTACGAGGAGTCCGGCCGGACCGCCGTCGACATGCTGCTCGCCATGCGCGACCGCGACGGCATCCGCCCGCCCCGCGCCCGGGT
>NZ_SMLC01000286.1 GCF_004349245.1 Actinomadura sp. 6K520
GCTGGGCCTCCGGCATCGTGGGCTGGGGCGCGGTGGGCGCGGCCGTGGGCGGAGCCTGCGACGCCGGCGGTTGCGGGCGCTCCGGTTCCTGCGGCCGTTCCGGCTTCTCGGGCTTCTCGGGCTTCTCCGGCCGGTCCGGGACGGGGTGCCCGTACCGGAAGTACTCGTCGAGGTCCTCGGCGGGGACGACCTTCGCGCCCTTGGCGTCCGCCGGCATCTCCAGGATCCAGCCCGGCCGGATGAGGCTGGCGATCGTCAGGCGCGTCCCGTCCGGCTGCACGCGGCCCTTGTTGAGGGCGAAGATCTCCTTGTAGCGGCGCCCCTCGCCCAGGCACTTCTCGGCGATCTCCCACAGGCTCTCGTGGTGGCGGCCCTCCGGCGGCTGCACCCGGTAGATCTTCGCGGTCTCGGCCTTCCGCATCGGTTCCGCGGCGAGGTCCGCCGCGGCCCGGTCGGTGCCGGTGCCGGCGGTGCGCTCCGGCACGGTCGCGGCCACCGGGCGGAACTCCTGCGACTGGGTCTGCGCGGGCGGCCGCTGCGCCAGCCCGCCGGCCGACAGCGCCGGCATGATCGCGGTGGTGGCGGTGAACAGCAGCAGCGCGGCCACGACGAGCCGGTGCACCAGCGACTGCGTCCCGCCGGCGAGCGGCACCCGCGCCGGGACGCCGACGCCGCGGACGCCCGCGTAGACCTCGACGACCACGCACGCCGCGAACTGGAGCCAGGCGAGCCAGACCAGCGCGACGAGGACGCCGATGAGCGCGCCGGGCCCGATCCGCCGCGTGAGGTCCGACGTGGACGGCACCGTGTCCGGCAGCGGCGACCCGAACAGGAGAAGGAGCGCGGCCGGAACACCGGCCAGCAGCACGGCCAGCGCGGCGATCGCTCCGATGCCGGCGAGCACGTCACCCGCGCTGCGGTGCCTTCCGGGCCGCCTGCCGCCCCGGTCCGGAATCCGCTGCCCTTGCCGCGTCACCATCGCGCCCCCGCCGTTCGCCGGTCCCTGGACGTCGGACACATCGTAAGTCGGTTTCGGCCGGAGCTCACGGGTCGGTTCCTCCCGTGACGGGCCGGGCCGTCGCCCCGGACGTCATCCGGAACTCGCTGAGGCCGGGGATGATCCCGAGCAGCTGCGGCCGGACGGTGATCTGCACGTTCACCGCCACCTCCTGCTCGTCGGCGTCGCACTGCGACGCGGTGACCTGGTCGGGGTGGTCGGCGAGGAGGGCGCACGCCGCCGCCCGCGCCCGCGCCGGGTCGAGGACGGGCTCGCCGGTGTCCCGCAGGGCGTCGGTGTCGATCTGGTTGGCGCCCGCGCGGGCGGCCTGCTCGGCCATGTCGGCGGCACGCTGCCGCGCGTGGATGGCGAGCCCGCCGTCGACCAGGAGCCCGGCCAGGAGGAACACGATGGGGGTGAACAGCACCGTGTACAGCGCGATCGTGCCGCGGTCCCGGCCGCCGTCGCGGGGGGCGCCGCCCGCCGGGCGCTTGGTCATGGCGCGTCCTCTGGGTCTTCGGCGCCTCCCGCGTCCGTCCCGCGGTAGGTGAAGGTGTCGACGGGGGCGATCGCGTGGCCCTGGAGGCGCTTGGTGCCGGGCAGGCCGATGAACGACAGGTCGCCGAGGTCGACGTCGCAGGTGATCGTCACGCCGACCCGGCCGCCCGGTCCCCAGTCGGACACGTCGGTCGCCACGCTCGGCCCGCCCGCGCACCAGCCGGCGCCGGTGAGGCCGGCCGCGGCGGTTTCGGCGGCGAGGCGCTGCGCGGCCGGGGCGCTGCGGGCGATGGACGCGGCGCGCACCGCGTCCCGCGCGGCGCCGTCCACCTGGCTCTTGGCGTCCACCATCCGCCCGGCGCCGGCGAGGAAGAGCAGGAACCCGACGAAGAGGGGGGTGACCAGCACCATCTCCAGCGACATCGACCCGCGGTCCAGGGCTCTCATCAGCCGCCCCCCGGTTCGCACGCGAGACCGTCGCCGACGTCGGGCCGGAAGCACTCGATGGGGCCCTGGGACCGCTGCGACACGTGGAACTTCATGAACGGGACGACGGTCACCGCCTCGCCGCTGACCTCCACCCAGCGCTGGTCGCCGGACTCCCCCGCGCGGACGCTGAGGCCGCTCAGCAGCTCCGGCCCGATCTCGCGGACGTCCCCGGCGGCCTTCGCGGTCGCCGCGTCCTGCCAGCCGCCGCCGACGGGCGCGGTCCGCGCGACGCGGGCGCCCGACTGCGCCGCCGCGAGCGCGACGTGCCGGGCGTGGAAGACCATGGTGAACTGCACGACGACGAGCATCAGCAGGATGAGGACCGGCGTGAGCAGCGCCCACTCCATCGAGGACGCGCCAGAGTCGGACCCGCGCCCCGTCAGCCGGTGTTGATGGTGTTGGCCTTGTCGGTGACCTTCTTGGTGATGACCGCGCCGATCGTGATCGCGAGCAGCGCCAGGATCGCGGTGATGATCGCCCATTCGATCGCGGACGCGCCCCGGTCGCGCCGCTCGGCCGAGCGCAGCCGGGCGAGCCGGGCGCCGAGCACGGCGCGCAGGTAGACGACGGCCGGATCGTGCAGCGGGTTGTGCGGGCTCATAGCGGTACCTCCAGGTGGCCGTCACGGCGGCGGGGTCGGGGATCATGAGGCGAGCACCCTCATCAGGGCCGGGTAGGCCAGGAAGATCAGGAATCCGGCGCACAGGAACAGCTGCGCGACGAGCATCGACTGGGAGCGCTCGCCCGCCTTGCCCTCCAGCTCCGACAGCTCCCGGCTGCGCATCGACGCGGCGCGGGCGGCGAGGGACTTGCGGACCTGCGCGCCGTCGTCGGCGACGAGGGCGAGCGCGCCGGCGAGGTCGCGCAGCTCGGCGATGTCGAGTTCCTCGCCGAGCCGGCCGAGCGACTGCCACGGCGTCTGCCCGGTGATGCGGGCGTTGGCGAGCGCGTCGCGGATGCGGTGCATCGCCCAGCCCTCGCCGACGTTCGAGGCGGTCAGCAGCGCCTCCGGCACGCCGCGGCCGCCGGCGAGGTTCATCGAGACCAGGTCGAGGAACGCGCCGACGACGTGGCGGAAGTCCTGCCTGCGGGCCTGCGCCTCCTGCCGCAGCTGCATGTCGGGGAAGAAGAAGAACACCGCGGCGAACAGCACGCAGATCCACACCGGGACCGCGACGGACGAGCCGAGCCCGAGCAGCGCGAAGTACGCGGCGATCAGCGGGACGAACAGCAGCGCGGCGGCGGGCAGCAGGAACTTGGTGGCGAGGAACGCCTCCAGCGACCGCCCGGTGATCGCGAGGTCGGCGCGCACCGAGCGCAGCTTCCAGCCGCGCGACTCGCAGAACCGCGCCAGCTCCCGGCCGAGCCGGGCGCGCAGCACGCCGACCCGTTCCAGCGTCGGGGACGTGCCGCGCCCCGGTGTCCCCGCGCCGCCCGGCCGCCCGGTCTGCTGCTCCGCCGGGTCGCGGCGGCGGGCCGCGTCGAGCGCGGCCATCCGCGCGGCGAGGCCGGGACGCGCCGGGAACAGCGCCCGGACCAGCACGTACAGGCCGAGGCCGACGACGGCGCCGGCGATCATCGCGGCGTTCACGGGGCGGCACCCCCTCCCGCGTCCGTCGCGTGCCGCCCGCGCAGCGGCAGCTCCTGCGAGCCGCGCGTGCCCGGCGTGCCGCCCTGGCCGGGTGCGCCGCCGCCCTTCCAGCCCGCCACGGTGCTCGGCACCTCACCGGGCACACCGGGCTGGGCGGCCGGGCGCGGCTCGCTGAGGAACCGTCCGGGCAGCTCGTACTTCGACAGGCGGCGCAGCCACAGGAACGCCGCCCCGTACAGGGCGACCACGATGCACAGGACGAGCTGGCCGAGCAGGTCGTCGTACGGCTCGACGTAGGAGTGGTTGAACACGGCGAGGGCCAGCGCCGTCCCCACGGAGACGGCGACGACGATGCGGACGCTGCGCCGGGTGGAGCGCCGGTCGGCCTCCACGCGGCGCCGCATGTCCAGCTCGGCGCGGGCCGAGTTCGCGAGGGCGCTCAGCATGTCGCGCAGGCCGGGGCCGCGGAGCTTGGCGTTCAGGATCAGCGCGGCGATCACCAGGTCGGCGGACGGGTCGTCGATGTCGTCGGCGAACCGGCGCAGCGCCTCCGGCATCGGGACGCGGGTGTGCAGCCGGTCGACCAGGTTGCGCAGCGGCTGCTGCAGCGCCGGGGCGGCGGCGCGCTGCGACGCCGGGATCGCCTGTTCGAGGCCGACGGCGCCGGCGATCGTGTCGCGGAGCGACTCCGTCCAGCCGGCGAGGGCCTCCAGCCGCGCCATGCCGCGGCGCTCCTCGGCGGCACCGCCCACGAGGCCGTTCCAGGCGAGCACGAGCGCGGCGGTGCCGGCGGCGGCGATCGGCCAGCGCGTCACGACCAGCACGAGCACGCCGACGACGGCGGCGACGGCGGTGCGGGTGGTGAACGTCCGGACCAGGTCCTCGCGGCTGCGCCCCCGGGCCGGCCGGGTCCGCGGCGGCAGCCCGCGCAGCGCGACGAGCAGCAGCAGGAGCCCGCCGCCCGCCGCGGCGCCCGCGAGGATCGCGAGGAGCACGTCCGGCGCGTACATCAGCGCCCTCCCGGGTGACCCGCCGTGCGCCCGCCGTTCACCAGGCACCTCCGGACGGGTCGTAGCCGTGGTCGGCGAGTTCGCCGGCGCACGCGATCGGGGCGTTCGGCACCGCGAACCCGCCGGGCCCGAGGGCGAACACCTCCGACGACAGGACGCGCCCGTCCACGCCGGTGACCTCCCGGACGCTGGACACGTAGCGCCGCAGCCGGCCCCCGGAGGCGTAGTCGTTGCGCTTCTCCAGGAACACGACGAAGTCGATCGCGCCGGCGATCAGCATGTGGGTCGCCTCGACCGGCAGCCGCTCCTCCGACTGGATCGCGTACGTCGCGATGCGGTTGAAGACCTCCACCGACGAGTTCGCGTGGATCGTCGACAGCGACCCGTCGTTGCCCTGCGTCATCGCGTTCAGCATCGTGACGATCTCGTCGCCGAGCACCTCGCCGACGATCACCCGGGACGGGTTCATCCGCAGCGACCGGCGGACCAGCTCCGCCATCGTGATCGCGCCCTGCCCCTCGGAGTTCGGGAGCCGCTGCTCGAACGCGACGCAGTTGGGGTGCAGCTCGGGGAAGGCGTCCAGGCCGAGTTCGAGGGCGCGCTCCACGGTGATGAGCCGCTCGTTCGGCGGGATCTCGTTGGCGACGGCGCGCAGCAGCGTCGTCTTCCCCGCGTTCGTCGCACCCGCGATCATGATGTTCTTGCGGGCGCGGACGGCGGCGCCGAGGAACTGGCCGATCTCCTGCGTGAGGGTGCCGTTCCCGACCAGGTCGGCCAGGAAGACCTTGCCGAGGCGGGCCCGCCGGATCGACAGCGCCGGGCGGAGCGTCACGTCCATCACGGCCGACAGCCGGGAGCCGTCGGGCAGCCGCAGGTCGAGCTGGGGGTTCGCGGTGTCGAACGGGCGCGACGACAGCCCGCTGTAGGCGGCGAGGATCTGGATCAGCTCGACCAGTTCCTCGTCGCTCTCGGCGACCGGCTCGCCCATGACCTCGCGCCCGTCGGCGTAGCCGATGAAGACGCGGTCGCAGCCGTTGATGTCGATGTTCTCGATCTCGGGGTCCTCCAGCAGCGGCTGGAGCCGGCCGACCCCGAACAGCGCGGCGTGCACGCCGGCGGCGAGCGCCTCCTCCTCTTCGGCGTTCGGCGGGCGGCGCCCGGAGGTGATCTCGCCGCGGGCGAACTCCTCCAGCACCTGGCCGATGAGGGCGCGGGCGAACTGCCGCTCGTCCTCGCCGGACATCGGCGGCAGCCCGTTGGCGGCGTCCAGCCTGCGCTGCTGCGCCAGCCGGTCGCCGACCTCCTGGCGGAGGCGTTTGACGAGCGCGTGGTCCATCTAGCGCCTCCCCTCCTCCTGCCGCAGGCCCGCCGGCACCTGCCCCGGCGGCCGCTCGCTCGCCGGGGGCGGGGGGACGGGATGCGGCGGCGG
>NZ_SMLC01000287.1 GCF_004349245.1 Actinomadura sp. 6K520
GTTTATAAGAGACAGGATGTGGGCCATGGTGCCGGTGCCGGCGAGTGTGGTGAGGGCTTGGGAGCGCAGGGCGATGGTTTTGGCGGCGTCGTCAAGCGTTAGTGCGCCGGCGGTGTAGGCGGCGGCGATTTCGCCTTGGGAGTGGCCGATGACGGCGTGGGGGTGGATGCCGTGGTGTTGCCAGAGTTTGGCCAGGGCGGTCATGACGGCGAACAGGGCCGGTTGAACGACGTCGACCCGTTCCAGAGCGGGAGCGGTCTCGCGCTGGTGGAGCAGGTCGAGCAGGGACCAGTCGGTGTGGGGGGCCAGCGCCTGGTGGCAGGCGTGGATGTGGTCGGCGAACACCGGTGAGGTGCGGAGCAACTCAGTGGCCATGCCGGGCCACTGCGATCCCTGGCCGGGGAACACGAAGACGATCCTGTTGTCCCCGGAGGGGTCGGCTGGGGGTGTGTGGGTCAGTCCGGGTGCGGACTGCCCGGTGGCCAGTGCCCGCAGACCGGTGCGGAAGTCGTCCAGTCCGGTGCCGGTGATGACGGCGCGGTGAGCGAAAGCGGCGCGGGCAGTGGCCAGGGTGTATCCGACGTCGATGAGGCTGACGTCGGGGTGGTGGTCCAGGTGCTCCAAGAGCCGCTCGGCTTGGGCGCGGAGCGCTTGGGGGGTTTTCGCTGACAGCGGCCAGGCGAGTGCGGGCGTGGTGGGTGGTGTCGTCGCCGTGGTCTGGACGGGTGCAGGTTTCGGGGGTTGTTCGAGGATGAGGTGGGCGTTGGTGCCGCTGACTCCGAAGGAGGACACAGCGGCACGGCGGGGCCGGTCGACCTCAGGCCAGGGCTGAGCCTCGGTGAGAAGCGCGACGGTACCGGCTCCCCAGCCCACTTCCGGGTTGCCTTCTTGGACGTGCAAGGTCTCGGGCAGATGGCCGTGGTTGATGGCCTGGACCATCTTGATGACCCCGGCGACCCCGGCGGCGGCCTGCGTGTGACCGATGTTGGATTTGATCGAGCCCAGGTAGAGCGGCCGGTCCTGCGTGTGGCGGGTGCCGTAGGTCGCGAGTAGCGCGTTGGCCTCGATGGGGTCGCCCAGTGCGGTGCCCGTGCCGTGGGCCTCAACCGCGTCGATCTGGTCGGGTGAGAGCTGGGCATGGGCCAGGGCCTCGTTGATGACGCGTTCCTGCGACGGACCATGGGGCGCGGTGAGGCCGTTGCTGGCGCCGTCCTGGTTGACCGCCGAACTCCTGATCACGGCGAGGATCGGGTGACCGTGCTTCCGGGCGTCCGACAGGCGTTCCAGCAGCACCAGGCCGACGCCCTCGGACCATCCCGTGCCGTCGGCGGACGCGGCGAAGGACTTGCACCGGCCGTCCGCGGCCAGCCCCCGCTGGCGGCTGAACTCCACGAACAGACCCGGCGTGGACATGACGGTGGAGCCGCCGGCGAGGGCGAGATCGCATTCACCGGTGCGCAGGGAGTGGGCGGCCAGATGCATGGCCACCAGAGAGGAGGAGCAGGCGGTGTCGACGGTGACCGCAGGTCCGTGCAGGCCGAGGGTGAACGAGACCCGGCCGGAGGCCACGCTCGTGGCCTTGCCGGTCATGAGGTATCCCTCGTAGTTCTCCGGCGCCTGGTGCAGGTGGGGTCCGTAAGGCTGGAAGACGACGCCGGTGAAGACTCCCGTCCGGCTCTGCTTGAGGGAAGGGGGTGCGATGCCGGCGCGTTCGATGGTTTCCCAGGCGACTTCGAGCAGGAGCCGCTGCTGGGGGTCCATGGCGGTGGCTTCGCGGGGGGAGATTCCGAAGAACGCGGCGTCGAATTGGTCGGCGTCGTGTAGGAACCCGCCTTCCCGGGCGTAGGACTTCCCGGGTGTATCGGGGTCGGGGTCGAAGAGGGCGTCCAGGTCCCAGCCCCGGTTGTCGGGAAACGGGGTGATGGCGTCGCGGCCCTGCTCGACCAGCTCCCACAAATCCTCAGGCGATGACACACCACCCGGGTACCGGCACCCCATCGCCACGATCGCGATCGGCTCCCGAGCGCGCTCCTCCACCTCGTGGAGACGTTCGCGGGTCTCCTGAAGGTCGGCCGTGACCCGCTTGAGGTACTCGAAGAGCTTTTCCTCGTTGGCCATCACTTACCCCCCTCGGCCTTGTCGCCGTGGTCGTTGTCGTCCATGCCGCGATCGATGAGCGCGAAGAGATCCTCGGGCCGGCTCGTGGCCAGGATGGTGCGGGTCATGTCGGGTCCCGGCGGCTCCTGCCCGGACAGCCGCCGCAGCAGGCCGTGGAGGCGGGGGCGGAGGTCTCCGGGAAGGCCGCCGATGTCGAGGCCGTCGGCGAGGCTCGCCTCCAGCCCGTCCAGCTCGGCGAGCAGCGCCGCGCCGGGGGGCGGTGGTTCGGGGACGAGTTGCGAACGCAGATACCCGGCGAGTTCGTGCGGCGTCGGGCGGTCGAAGATGAGCGTCGCGGGCAGGCGCAGGCCGGTGGCGGTGCCCAGCCGGTTGCGCAGTTCGACCGCGGTCAACGAGTCCAGCCCGAGCTCCTTGAACGTGCTCCCGCGACCGATGTCCGTCGCGTCGTGTCCGAGGACCGCGGCGACCTGGCCGCGCACGGTCTCCAGCAGGAGTTCGTCCTGCTCGTCTCGGGAAAGGCTCGCCAGGCGCATCCGCAGGTCCGGGGACGGCTGGGCGGCGGCGCCGGCCGGCTGTTTCCGGCCGCCCCGCACGAGCCCCTGGAGCAGCGGAGAGATCGTGCCGCTCTCGGCCGCCGCCGCGAGAGCCCTGACGCTGATGCCGGCGGGGACGAGTGTGGGGCCGGGGTGGTCGAGCGCGGCGTCGAAGAGCCGGAGGGCCTGGTCGGTGGGAAGCGGGTTCAGGCCGCTGCGGGTGAGCCGCGCGTGATCGGTCTCCGTGAGATGGGACGTCATTCCCCCGGGCTGCTGCCAGAGTCCCCAGGCGAGGCTGATGGCGGGCAGCCCCTGGGTGCGGCGGCTGTGGGCGAGGCCGTCCAGGAGGGCGTTGGCGGCGGCGTAGTTGCCCTGCCCGGGAGACCCCAGGGTTCCGGCGATCGAGGAGAACAGCACGAACGCGCTGAGGTCCAGGTCCTTGGTCAGCTCGTGCAGGTGCCAGGCCGCGTCGGCCTTCGGGCGGAGCACGGTGTCCAGCTGGTCGCCGGAGAGGTCGGTGAGGACGGTGTCGTCGATGACGCCCGCCGCGTGGATGACGGCGGTGAGCGGATGCTCCTCCGGGATGGACTCGACCAGGCGTGCGAGCGCGGCCGGGTCGGTGGTGTCGCAGGCGGCGACGGTGACGTCGGCGCCCCGGTCGGCGAGCTCGCCGAGGAGCCGCGCACCCCCTTCCGCCTCCGGGCCGGAGCGGCTGGCGAGCAGGAGGTGCCGCATACCGTGGCGCTCGGCGAGGTGGCGGGCGACCGCGGAGCCGAGGCTCCCGGTGCCGCCAGTGATCAGGACGGTGCCGTCGGGGTTCAGCGGGGCCGGAATGGTCAGCACCACCTTGCCGATGTGCCGGGCCTGGCTGAGATGGCGCAGCGCTCGGGCCGCGTGCCGGACGTCCCAAGCTTCGATCGGCGGCGGGACCAGCGAGCCGTCCTCGAACAGGGGAGCCAGCTCGGCGAACATCTCGCCGATGCGCCGGGCAGGCGTCTCATGCAGGTCGAACACGTGATAGGCGACACCCGGATGGTCGTCCTCGACCTGTGCGGGGTCCCGGACATCGGTCTTGCCCATCTCGATGAACCGCCCCCCGGGACCGAGCAGCCGCAGGGACGCCTCCGTGAACTCGTTGGCGAGGGAGTTGAGGACGACGTCCACACCGCGTTCGCCGACCAGGCGGCGGAACCGCTCCTCGAAGTCGAGCGTGCGGGAGGACGCGCGGTGTGATTCGTCGATCCCCTGCGCCTCCAGCGCGTGCCACTTCTCGGGGGCGGCGGTGGTGAGCACGTTCACGTCCCAGAGCCGGGCGAGCTGGAGGGCCGCCGAGCCGACACCGCCCGTCGCGGCGTGGACGAGCAGCGTCTCGCCCCGCCGCAGCCCCGCCAGTTCCTTGAGCCCCTGGTAAGCGGTCAGGAACACCACGGGCACCGCGGCCGCCTGGGCGAAAGACCATCCGGCGGGGACGCGGGCGACGAGCCGGCGGTCGGTGACCGCCAGCGGGCCGACGCCGTCCTGGAACAGGCCCATCACCCGGTCGCCGGGAGCCAGGTCCGGCACATCGGGAGCGGCCTCCACGACGACACCGGCGGCTTCACCGCCTACGCCCGTGCGGTCGTTCACCATTCCCAGCCCGACGAGCGCGTCCCTGAAGTTGAGACCTGCCGCGCGAAGCGAGACGCGGATCTGCCCGGCCGCCAGCGGCGCCTCCGCCTCCGGCCAGGGGGTTGCCACGAGATCGTCGAGGGTGCCCGGCGTGCGGTTCTCCAGCCGCCAGGGAACCGGTCCGGCAGGGGTGTCGAGATCGGCGCCGGGGTCGGGCCTGCCGATTCTGGGGACGAGCAGGGTCCTGCGCCGGACGGCCACCTGGTGCTCCCCACTCGCCAGAGCGGCGCCGATGGCACCGGCCGAGTCCTGATGGCCGTCGATGTCGATGACCGCCACGCGGCCGGGATGTTCGAGTTGCGCTGTACGGGCCAGGCCCCAGACCGTCGCCTGGGCCAGATCGCCGATCCCTGCGTCGAGACCCGTGGCGACCGCACTTCTCGTCAGGAGCACGAGACGGCGCCCGGCGTAGCGGTCGTCGGCAAGCCATGTGCGGAGCGCACCGAGCGTTTCGCCGGCGATGTCGTGCGCGTCCGCGGGAACGTTGCCGACCGCGAGTTTCGGGCACCACAGCAACGTCAGTTCCGGCAGCGGCTCCCCGGCATCGACGGCCTTGCCGTACGAGGACAGGTCAGGGTGCACCTGCGCGGCCGCTTCCGCGAGCATCCGTGCCGCGCCGTCACCGTGGCCGCCGACGAACGCATAGGACGGACACGGACCATCCGGGTCGGTCTCCGCAAGCGCCTGCCAGTTCAGCTCGAACATGCTCTCGCGGTGAGCGCGCCCCGCCGAGCGCAGCCGCTCCGGCGCGATCGGCCGCACGTTGAGCGCGCCGACGGAGAGGACCGGCGCGCCTTCGGCGTCGGTGGCGGTGATGCGGACCTGGTCGTCGGCGGTGGGCTGGAGGCGCACGCGGAGGGTGGTGGGCCTGGTGGCGTGGAGGGAGACGTTCTGCCAGGCGAAGGGAAGTTTGATGGGATCGCCCGTGGTCTGGCTGAGTCCGAGGGGGTGGAGTGCGGCGTCGAGGAGTGCGGGGTGGATGCCGTATCCGGTGGTGTCGGTGTCGTCGGGGAGGACGATGTCGGCGTAGAGGTCGTCGCCGAGTTGCCAGGCGCGGGTGAGGCCGCGGAACGCCGGGCCGAAGTGGTAGCCGCGTTCGCTCAGGCCGTCGTACGCGCCGGTGAGATCGATCGGCGCGGCGGCCGCCGGCGGCCACTCGGACGGCGGCGACGGCGGCGGGTCCAGGGTGCCGGACAGGGCACCGACCGCGTGCCGCACCCATGAGGAGCCGTCTTCACCGTCCGCGGGCCTGGAATGGACGGCGATAGTCCGCCGTCCACCGTCATCCGCGGGCTCGACCGTGATCTGCAGATGCAGGGAGCCTTCGTCAGGGATGACCAGCGGGCTTTCGAGCGTCAGCTCCTCGATGTGCGGAGCGTCAGTGCGGGCGCCCGCGTGCAATGCCATTTCGACAAGGCCGCTTCCGGGGACCAGCACCGAATCGACGATGGCGTGGTCGTTGAACCAAGTCTGGGATTTGAGCGAAAGCCCTCCGGTGAAAAGGACTGTGCCGGAGTTCGATATCTCGGTGGCGGCCGCCAGGATCGGATGGCCCGTTCTGCTGAGTCCGAGGCTTTCGGTGTTCTTGTCGTGGTTGTTTGTGTGGAGCCAGTGGGTGTGGTGTTGGAAGGGGTAGGTGGGGAGTGGTGGGAGTGGGGTGTGGGTGGTGTTGTGT
>NZ_SMLC01000288.1 GCF_004349245.1 Actinomadura sp. 6K520
GCCCGTCCCCGAGCGCCCCGTCCCCCAGCGTCCCGGCCGGCAGCCGCCGTTCGGCGCGGCCCGCGGCGGACGCGGCCAGCAGATGCCGCGCGAAGATCGCGGCCCGGCGGCGGCGCGGCACCCGCGCCCGCGCGCTCAGCACGTCGTGGCCCGCGGCGGCGATCTCGTCCAGAATGCCGCCGTACAGCTCGTACGCGGCCCGGATGCACGGCCGGGACGACGCCGTGAGCAGTCCGATGCCGTCCAGCGCGCGGCGGTAGTGGTCGCGGGCGCGGTCGGCCTCGAAGGCCACCAGCTCGCGCAGCGGCCGTGCGCGGCCGCCGGAGCGGAAGTCGTCCTCGGTCACCCCGAACCTGGCGAGATCCTCCTGCGGCAGGTAGACGCGGCCGCGTGCCAAGTCCTCCGCGACGTCCCGCAGGAAGTTGGTCAGCTGGAACGCCCGTCCCAGCTCGCGGGCGGGTTCGCGGGCAGGCCGCCCCGCGCCCGGCACCGTCTCCAGGACGGGGAGCATCATCAGCCCGATCGCGGCCGCCGAACCCTCCATGTACACCAGCAGATCGTCGTAGGTCGCGTACCGGGTCACGGTGAGGTCGGTGCGCATCGACCGGAAGAAGGCGTCGATGTCGCTGCGCTCTATGCCGAAGGACCGGACGGTGTGCACGAAGGCGGGCAGGACTGGATCCTGGATGTCCTCTCCCGCCAGGCTCGCGCTCAGCCGGTGGGCCACGTCCTCAAGTGCCTTTGCCCGCACCTCCGTGTCCGCGGCCTCATCACCGTAGGCGTCAACGATGTCGTCCACATGACGGGTGAACCCGTACAGAGCGTGCACGTGGCGGCGCTTCCACGCCGGAAGGAGCAGCGTGGCCAGGTAGAACGAGCGTCCGTGGCGGGCGTTGAGGCGACGGCAGTGTTCGTAGCTCGCGGTCAGCGTCATCGGCGGCCTTCCAGGATGCGGGCGGCGGCGAGCCGTCCGGAGATCAGAGCCGTGGGGACGCCCACACCGGGCGCGGTGTACATCCCGGCGAAGTGCAGTCCGGGGACGCGGCGGCTGCGGCCCGCGGGCCGGAACCAGGCCGTCTGGCCGAACCGGTGGTCCAGCGCGAACGGCGTGCCCGCCGAGTGGCCGAGGCGGGCCCAGTCCCGCGGATCGAAGGTCAGCCGCGGCGCCGCCGCCAGGTCGCCGTACCCGAGTCCGGCCAGGCGGCCGAGCAGCCGCCGCTCCAGCCGCGGGCCGAGCCGGTCCCAGTCGGCTCCGCCCGCCAGGTTCGGGGCGGGTTCGAGGACGCTCAGCGTGCCGTGCCCGGCCGGTGCCGCGGCGCCGTCCGCCTCGGGGTACGTGACCAGCACGCTCGGATCGGGCTGCGGGCGCCCGCGCGCCAGCGCCGCGAAGGTGCTCGCCCACGTCCGGCCGAAATGCAGCGTGTGGTGCGCCTGACCGGGCAGCCGGCGGTCGAGCCCGAAGTGCATGACCAGGCAGGACGGCGAGTACCGGGGGCGGCGCAGCCGCCAGTCGCCCGCCGCCTCCGGCAGCAGTCCCCGGTGGGCCCGTGCCAGGTCGCAGGCGACGACCACGTTCCCGGCGGCGATCCGCTCGCCGCCGTCCAGCCGCACCGCCGTCACCCCGGACGCGTCCGTCTCGACCCGCTCGGCGCGCACGCCGTACCGGACGGCGGCGCCCGCCTTCTCCGCGACGGCGGCGAGGGCCTGCGGGACGGCGTGCATGCCACCGGCCTCGGGGAAGTACACACCGCCGACCGTGTCCATGTGCGCGACGACCGCGTAGACGGCCAGCGCCTTCCCCGGAGGGAGCCCGACGTACAGCGCCTGGAACGTGTGCGCCCTGATGAGCCGCTCGTCGGTCAGCTGGGCCGCCACGAACCGGTCGAGGCGCCGGAACCCGCCCCGCGCCGCCAGCCTCAGCAGCGCGAGCGGGCGGGCCATGCCGCGCAGCCGGGTCATGTCCGCGTCGATGAACGCCGGCCATTCGGCGTCGAACATCGCCCTGAGCCGCCGCCGGAACCGCAGGTACCGCGCCGCCTCGTCCGGCCCGCACAGCGCACGGACGTTCTCGGCCATCCGCTGGGCGCCCGCCACCACGTCCAGCCGGGAGCCGTCGTGGAAGGACAGGCGGTAGAAGGGGTCCAGCCGCCGGAGCGGAAGAAGGTTCGCCATCTCCTCGCCGGCCGCGCCGAACGTGTCCGCCAGCACCCCCGGCATGGTCAGCACCGAAGGGCCCGTGTCGAACCGGTAGGGACCGGCGTGCGCCGATCCGCAGCATCCTCCCGGCTCGTCCCGCGCCTCGACCACCACGACCTCGCGGCCGCGCGCCGCGAGGTGGATCGCCGCCGACAGCCCGGACAGGCCCGCCCCGACCACGACGATCCGGCCGTTCGCCGCCGTCAACGACTGCGTCCAGAGTGTCGGGAGTGCACTGTTCCTCCATCGTCGTCCGAAAGGTTGTGCACCGTTCTTCGGAACCCGGTGGCCGATCGGTTGCACCCATGCCGGGGGCCTGGCCGAACCCGCCGCGATCCGCGGCCGCTAGCGCATGGTGGATTGCGCCGCGCCGACTCTCTCTTCCGCCCGCTCGCGTTGCCCGGGCGCCTCCATCGCCGCCTGGTCGTGCGATTCCTCCAGGCGGAGGGCGACCCCCATGGCGAAGAAGGTCGGGGCCCATTCGCCGATGAAGATGCCCCACCGGTCGGCCCGTTCCAAGCCCGCGTCCTCAAGTCGGTTGGACGCCGCCCACGAGGCCAACGCCAGGCCGACGGAGGCGATGCCCGCCGAGTACATGTGGCTGGACTTCACGCCCATGCTGTGCAGTTTGCCGATCATGTTTCCCCCTTTGGTCGATCGGCCCCGTACCCTCCGCTGACCTGCACAAGCACGCATGAAACGGATTTTGCCGCCTCCCGCCCCCGGGATGGCGCGGCCCCGGGCGGCCGCGGATGAATACCGTCTTGACCAGGACTTTCGTGGTGACAACCGCGTCAACGGCGGGTACGGCGACAGGCATGGGCAAGAATGACAAGAAGGGCAAGAAGGAACCGGCCGTGGGCGACGAGGTCACCTGGCGCAGCCACGGCTCCACGGCCGAGGGACGCGTGGAGAAGAAGGTCACCGACCGCCGCGAGGAGGCCGGCCGCACCGTCGCCGCCTCGCCTGCGGAACCGCAGTACGTCGTGCGCAGCGAGAAGAGCGGTAAGAAGGCCGTGCACAAGGGCTCGGCGCTGCGCCGGCGGAAGGGCTGAACTGGGGCGACGCCCGCTCGGGGGAGGGGCGTACGCTGTGCGGTCCGGGACGGAGTGGGGGAGCGGACGCATGCGGGAGGCCCAGCTCGGCGTGGGCGCGGTGGCGCAGCGCCTCGGTGTGGCGCCGTCCACCCTCCGCACCTGGGACCGCCGCTACGGCATCGGCCCGAGCGGGCGCAGCGCGGGCGGCCACCGCCGCTACACACCGGCGGACGTCGCCCGGCTGGAGACGATGCAGCGCCAGATCCTCACCGGCGTCCCGCCCCAGGAGGCGGCCCGCGTCGCGCTTGAGGCGCCCCCCGGTGAGCCTCCGCGCCCCCGCGCGCACGGCGCGGGCGGCAACCGCGTCCCCCTGAAGGCCGACCACGACGAGGCCCAGGCCACGGAGGTACGGGGGCTGGCCCGCGCGGCGATGGCGCTGGACGCCGCCGCGACCGCCGAGACCGTGCGCAACGCCCTCCGCCGCGACGGCGTCGTCCGGGCATGGGACGACCTGATCGCTCCCGTCCTGATCGGCATCGGCCGCAAGCACGCGGCGTCCGGCGAATGCGTGGAGGTCGAGCACCTCCTGTCCACCGTGGTGCTCGGATGCCTGGCGGAGACGCCGCCCGCCCGTCCGCTGAACACGCGGCCGGTCCTGCTGGCCTGCGCGCCGGAGGAGCAGCACAGCCTCCCGGTGCACGCCCTGGCGGCCGCCCTGGCCGAAGCCGGCGCCGAAACGCTGACCCTGGGCGCCCGCGTGCCGCCCCCGGCGCTGGCGGCCGCGGTCCGGAGAACGGGCCCGCGGGCCGTCTTCCTCTGGTCGCAGACCCCGGCGACCGGCGACCCGGCCTGGCTCACGGGACTGCCCTCGTCACGCCCGCCCTACCGCATCGTCACGGGTGGCCCAGGCTGGCACCGCGACCACCTGCCGCCCCACACCGCACAGGTGGCTACCCTCCCCGAAGCCGTCACCGAACTGACGCGCTTTGCCCCTCTTTGATTTATGAACAAGTTTTGAAGCGCTTTTTCCGGGGACCTGGGCCGCATGAGACTGGAACAGCGGCTCGCCGCGGGCGACGAGGCGGCGCTCGCGGAGTGCTACACCGTGCTCGGCCCCCTCGTCCGCCGCCAGGCGGGGAGGGTGGTACCGGCCCACGCCGTGGACGACGTCGTCCAGCTGGTCTTCCTGGAGGTCTGGCGATCCCGCCGCCGGTTCGACCCCTCCCGTGCCCTGGAGCCGTGGGTCCTGGCCATCGCCCGTAAACGCGCCATCGACCAGCTGCGCGCCGAGGCCCGGCACTCCCGGAGGTCCGTCCCGCTGGAGGACACCGCCGGGGTACCGGACGCCACCTCGGCCGTGGACGCCGCCTGCGACATCCGCGAAGCGCTCGCCGGGCTCCCCGCCCCGCAACGGCAGGCGATCGTCCTGGCCCACTTCGGCCAGCTGACTCAGAAGGAGATCGCCGACCGGCTGGCGATCCCCCTGGGCACCGTCAAGGCCCGCACCACCCGGGGCCTACGCCGGATGAGAGACCTGATGTGACGGACACGGCCCACCCGCGCCCCCGCCTGGCAGCGCCGAGTCACCTGCTCACACCGGGCCACCTGCCGGCCGACCCCCTGGCCGTCCACACCGACTGCATCCCACTGGAGAGCGCAGTGGACCCGGACGGATACATCTCGAACTCCCCGGCACCGCCTGAAGCGCTCCCGCACCTGCCCCCAGGCGGCCTCCACGACCCCGCGCTCCGCGAACACTTCATCGAGCGCCTCTACGCCCAGGCCCGCCTCCGCGAACTGTTCGCCGGAGATTGGCGCCCCGGCGACCTGGTCGCCTTCCACAGCCGCCACAAACTGCAGATCCTCGCCCACGACCCGGTGGCCTACCGGCACATGGGCCGCATAGTCGCCCGAGCGGGCACGCAGCCTGCCACCACCCTGGAAGCCGACTATCGCCGCGCCTTCACCGGAGCCCTCGCCGTCCAACCGGCCCGCGGCCGCCACACCAACGCCCTCAACCACGTCCTGGGCCCACTGAGCCCGCGCCTGGACCCGTCCCAACGCCGGGAAACAGTGGCCGCGATCGATTCCTACCACCACGGCAAGGTGCCCCTCGGCACCCCGATCGCCCTGCTGCGCCACTACGCCGAGGCCAAGAAGCACACCTACCTGGCCGACCAGACCTACCTGGCCCCCTACCCGGACGCGCTCCGCGGGGGTTAGTCCCCGCCGGCCGGTCTGGCTGCGTGACTCGGCAGCCCATGCGTCCGCCGGCGCTCCTTCATCTCGGCCTCGAAGACGTGCCGCCGCCCTCCCATGAGCCGCCCCCGCACGTCCCCCTCGATCCGGCGGAACACCTCGTAATAGCCCTCGTCGTACTCCTCGACGATCTGGAACGTCCACCGCCCCGGAAGCACGTTGCGCCCGATCAGCTCCCGCCGCACCACATCCGCCAGGTCGTCGTGCCCGGCCGCCCGCAGCAGTTCCACGGCCTCGTCGAGCTGCCCGTCGGCCCGGCCCGTCAACTGGTGAAACGCGTAGAGGTGCCCGCGCGCCTGCTCCGTGGTCTCCAGCGCCTCCGTGATCCGCCCCGCCGCGGCGACGGCGTCCTCGGAGGCACCCTCCGGTCTGCGATGACGCTCCGCCGGCGACTCCCGCGACCCGCCGTCTCCGATCATGCCCCACCCCTACCACCCGCCCCC
>NZ_SMLC01000289.1 GCF_004349245.1 Actinomadura sp. 6K520
GGGGGTGGTGGCGGGGGCAGGGGTGATGTCGGCCAGGTCGCGCAGGATGGTGTCGTGGAGGGTGTCGATGTGGGGTGAGTGTGAGGCGTAGTCGACGGGGATGAGTCGCGCGTCGACGTCTTGTCCCTTGTAGTGGTCGACCAGTTCGTGGATGGCGTGTGGTGTGCCGGTGATGGTGGTGCTGTTGGGGCTGTTGATGGCGGCGATGGTGGCGCCGTTGGGGAGGTGTTTTTGGATGTGGTGGGCGGGTTGGG
Organism: Actinomadura sp. 6K520; assembly: GCF_004349245.1. GTDB lineage: Bacteria > Actinomycetota > Actinomycetes > Streptosporangiales > Streptosporangiaceae > Spirillospora. The sequence goes on from NZ_SMLC01000289.1 coordinate 255, forward strand.
GGATGTGGGCCATGGTGCCGGTGCCGGCGAGTGTGGTGAGGGCTTGGGAGCGTAGGGCGATGGTTTTGGCGGCGTCGTTGAGGGTGAGTGCGCCGGCGGTGTAGGCGGCGGCGATTTCGCCTTGGGAGTGGCCGATGACGGCGTGGGGGTGGATGCCGTGGTGTTGCCAGAGTTTGGCCAGGGCGGTCATGACGGCGAACAGGGCGGGTTGGACGACGTCGACCCGTTCCAGAGCGGGAGCGGTGTGGCGTTGGTGGAGTAGGTCGAGCAGGGACCAGTCGGTGTGGGGGGCCAGCGCCTGATGGCAGGCGTGGATGTGGTCGGCGAACACCGGTGAGGTGCGGAGCAACTCAGTGGCCATGCCGGGCCACTGCGATCCCTGGCCGGGGAACACGAAGACGATCCTGTTGTCCCCGGAGGTGGAGGGTGTGAGCGTCAGCCCAGGGGCGGACTGCCCGGTGGCCAGTGCCCGCAGACCGGTGCGGAAGTCGTCCAGTCCGGTTCCGGTGATGACGGCGCGGTGAGCGAAAGCGGCGCGGGCGGTGGCCAGGGTGTATCCGACGTCGATCGGGTTGAGGTCGGGGTGGTGGTCTAGGTGGTCCAGGAGCTGTTGGGCTTGGGCGCGGAGCGCTTGGGGGGTTTTCGCGGACAGCGGCCAGGCGAGTGCGGGCGTGGTGGGCGGTGTCGTCACCGTGGTCTGGACGGGTGCAGGTTTCGGGGGTTGTTCGAGGATGAGGTGGGCGTTGGTGCCGCTGACTCCGAAGGAGGACACAGCGGCACGGCGGGGCCGGTCGACCTCGGGCCAGGGCTGAGCCTGGCTGAGCAGGGAGACGGTTTCCGAATCCCAGTTGATGTGGGGGGAGGGCTCGTCGGCGTGCAGGCTTGGGGGGAGGTGGCTGTGGTTGATGGCCTGGACCATCTTGATGACTCCGGCGACCCCGGCCGCGGCCTGCGTGTGACCGATGTTGGATTTCAGAGAGCCCAGGTAGAGCGGCTTGTCGCGGTGCCGACCGTAGGTGGCAAGCAGTGCGTTGGCCTCGATCGGGTCGCCCAACGTGGTGCCGGTGCCGTGGGCCTCGACGGCGTCCACATCACCGAAACCGAGTCGGGCACCGGCGAGTGCTTGGCGGATGACGCGTTCTTGTGAGGGTCCGTTGGGTGCGGTGAGGCCGTTGCTGGCGCCGTCCTGGTTGACTGCCGACCCCTTGATCACGGCCAGGATGTGCCGGCCGTTGCGCTGGGCGTCCGACAACCGTTCCAGCAGCACCAGACCGACACCCTCCGACCATCCCGTGCCATCGGCGCTCGCCGAAAAGGGCTTGCAGCGCCCGTCCGCCGCCAGCCCGCGCTGGCGGCTGAACTCGACGAACATGCCGGGTGTGGACATGACGGTGACTCCGCCCGCCAGCGCCAGGTCGCACTCACCCGTGCGCAGGGCATGGGCGGCCAGATGCAGTGCGACAAGCGACGACGAGCATGCGGTGTCGACTGTCAACGCCGGGCCCTGGAGGCCGAGCACATAGGAGATGCGACCGGATGCCACGCTGTTCGTGGTCCCGGTCAGCACGTAGCCCGCGAACTCCTCCGGTGCCTCGTGCTGGGGCGGCCCATACCCCTGCGGCATCATGCCGGCGAAGACGCCGGTCCGGCTCGTCCGAAGGCTGGTGGGGTCGATGCCGGCGCGTTCGATGGTTTCCCAGGCGACTTCGAGCAGGAGCCGCTGCTGCGGATCCATCGCCGTAGCCTCGCGGGGCGAGATTCCGAAGAACGCGGCGTCGAACTGGTCGGCGTCGTGCAGGAACCCGCCTTCCCGTGCGTAGGACTTCCCGGGTGTATCGGGGGCGGGGTCGAAGAGGGCGTCCAGGTCCCAGCCCCGGTTGTCGGGAAACGGGGTGATGGCGTCGCGGCCCTGCTCGACCAGCTCCCACAAATCCTCGGGAGACGACACACCACCCGGGTACCGGCACCCCATCGCCACGATCGCCACTGGTTCGTCGGTAGCGGGACCGCTCCGGGCGGTGTCGTCGGCCTCGCCGTCGGGATGGCCGGTGGCGACCGCGGACAGGTGCCGCGAAAGGTCGGCCGGAGTCGGGTGATCGAAGGTGAGGGTGGTGGGAAGGGGCAAGCCCGTCGACTCGGTCAGCCGGTCCCGGAGTTCGACGGCCGCCATGGAGTCGAAGCCGAGCTGTTTGAACGTGCGGGCCAGGTCGATCGAGTCCGGTGCGGCGTGTCCGAGGACGAGTGCGGTGTTCAGCCGGACGGTCTCCAGGAGCGCGCGGTCCCGTTCGGCGTCGCTCAGCCCGGCGAACCGCGCCGCCGGGTCTGCCGCGGTGGAGAGCACACCGTCCTGCTCTTCACCGAGTGCCGCGGCGACGGCGTCATCGTCCGCGTCCTGGGTTTGGTCCGCCGAGTCCGCCGGTGCCTGAGCCGGAACCGGCGCCTGGACGCGAGCCGGAGCCGGGGCCACGGCCTCGATCCAGTGGCGCTTCCGCTGGAAGGGGTAGGTCGGGAGCCGCAGCTTCCGCACGGCGCGCAGATCCCCGGCTTCCCGGCCTGCGCCTTGGAGGACGGCCTCCCAGCGCACCGGGTCGCCGTGAACGTGTAGGCCGCACAGGGCGGCGACAAAGGTGCGGACCTCGGATCTGTTGCGGCGCAGCGTGGGGATCGTCGCCACCCGCGTCTTGCCGGTCGGGTTCCCGCGGCGGGCGAGGCTCGTCGCGGCGAGCCCGCTGAGCACGGCGTCCGGGCCGATTTCGAGGAAATCGGTGACCTCCTGCCGCTCCAGACATCGGACGCCGTCCATGAAGCGCACCGTGTGCCGGGCGTGGTCGACCCAGTAGGCGGGGTCGGTGAGCTGCTCGGCGGTGGCGAGGTGGCCGGTCAGGTCGGAGACGATGGGTGTCTCGGGCGGGCGGAAGGTGAGCCGGTGCAGGACCCGGCCGAACTCCTCCAGCATGGGGTCCATGTGCGCGGAGTGGAACGCGTGGCTGACCCGCAGCAGCTTCGCCTTGCGGCCGTTCCCCTTCCACGCCCCGACCGCGTCGAGGACGGCGGGCCGGTCCCCGGAGATCACGGCGGCGTGGGGGCTGTTCACGGCGGCGACTCCGAAACCCCCGCCGTACTCCTCCGCCAGCGCGCGCGCCTCGTCCTCGGTGGCGTCGAGCGAGGCCATCGCGCCCGTCGCGGGGAGGGCCTGCATCGCCTGGCCGCGGGCGACGACCATGGTGCAGGCGTCGGCGAGCGACAGCACCCCGGCGGCATGCGCGGCGGCGATGGCACCGATGGAGTGGCCGATGAGGAGGTCGGGGACGGCGCCGCACGACGCGAACAAACGGTGCAGGGCCACTTCGAGCGCGAAGAGTGTCGCCTGCGTGTACGCGGTCTGGTCGAGCAGCGCCGCCTCGCCGTCGTCCCGGGATGCGAACATCACCGGGCGCAGCGGACGGTCGAACCGCGGATCGAGGTGATCGAGGACCTCGTCGAGCGCGTCGGCGAACACCGGGAACGCCTCGTACAGTTCGGCGCCCATTCCGGGCCGCTGGCTGCCCTGGCCGCTGAACAGGAAGGCGGTGCGGCCCGCGGTTCCCGCCAGACCGGAGACGACGTTGGGCCGTCCTCGGCCCTTGGCCAACGAGGTGAGCCCTTCGAGCAGCTCGGCGCGATCGGCGCCGGTGACGACGGCCCGGTGCTCGAACAGGGTGCGCGTTCGCGTGAGGGCGAGGCCGACGTCCACCGGGTCCAGGTCGGGTGCCTCCCGCAGCCGCTCCGCCAGCCGCCGTCCCTGGTCCCTCAGCGCCGTACGGCTGCGCCCGGAGACCGGCAGGGCCAGCAGGGGCGGCGCCGGCCGGTCGCCGTGCCGGTCTCCGGCATCCGAGCCGGTCGACGCCGCCGGCGCGGCCGTCGAGACGCCCGCCGGTGCCTGCGACACGACGACGTGGCAGTTGGTCCCGCCCATGCCGAAGGAGCTGACCCCGGCGACGAGGGGCCGTTCCCCGTCCGGCCAGGGGCCGAGCGTGGTCTGCATGCGCAGGCCGAGGCGATCGAGCGGGACGCGCGGATTGGGCGACTCGAAGTTGAGGCTGGGGGGCAGCGTCCGGTGCTTCAGCGCGAGCGCGACCTTGAGGAGCCCGGCGATGCCGGCGGCGCCTTCGAGGTGCCCGATGTTGGTCTTGACCGAGCCCACGCGCAGCGCGGTGCCGCGAGCCGCGCCCCGCTCCGGGGCCTCGTCCGGGGCGGCCCCCAGCGCCGCGCCCAGTGCCGCCGCCTCGATGGGGTCCCCGACCCTGGTGCCCGTGCCGTGCAACTCGACGTACTGGACGTCCGACCGCCCCGCACCGGCCCGCCGGCACGCGTCCTCGATGACGGCGGCCTGCGCCTTCGCGCTGGGCACGGTGAGCCCGTCGCCGGTGCCGTCGTTGTTGACGGCCGTACCGCGGATCACGCCGTAGACGGGATCGCCGTCGGCGATGGCGCGCTCCAGCGGTTTGAGCAGCACGGCACCGCCGCCCTCGCCGCGGACGAAACCGTTGGCGCGGGAGTCGAAGACGAAGCAGCGGCCGTCCGGCGACAGGCCGCCGAACCTGAAGGCGCTTACCGAGCTGGCCGGGTCGATGATGAGGTTCACCCCGCCCGCCAGCGCCAGCTCCGACTCGCCCTTGGCGAGGCTCTCGCAGGCGAGGTGGACGGCCACGAGCGAGGACGACTGGCCGGTGTCGACGGTGAGGCTGGGGCCGGTCAGCCCGAGCGTGTACGACACCCTGTTCGCGATCACGCTGCGGTGCAGGCCCGTCATGCTGTGCCGCGTGATCGCCGCGGTGTCCCGGCGGTGGACGAGCCGCGCGTAGTCGTCCCCGATCGTTCCCACGAACACGCCGACCCGGTGACCGGCCACCGCGGCGGGGACGATGCCGGAGTCCTCCAGCGTCTCCCACGCGAGTTCGAGCATGAGCCGCTGCTGCGGATCCATCGCGGCCGCCTCGCGCGGGGAGATGCCGAAGAACTCGGCGTCGAAGAGGTCGACGCGGTCGAGGAAGGCCCCGTGCTCGGTGCCGGGAAGGGAACCGGCCGCCGACGCCCCGGCGGGGTCCGGCCCGGTGCTCCACCGGTCGGCGGGGACCCGTCCGACGGCGCTCTCGCCCGCCCGCAGGAGCCGCCAGAAAGCGTCCGCGTCCGCGGCTCGCGGAAGGCGGCAGGCCAGGCCGATAATGGCGATTCCATTGTCCATTGCAGTTGGCCTATTCCATTGATGACAGGGTCCGAATCAAGCTGGTTCCGGCGCTGGAATGAGTCATCGAGGAGCATCCGCGGGGTGGCCGGTTCGACTCTGTCGAGAGTGCGGCGCGGCGAGTCGGATTGTCTTCGCCCAGATTGCCGTGTTCGAGACAAGGGCCCACGGCGTTTGACAGGCGGCCGTGCAAAAATCGTCGGCGTCCGGGCATGCCGAAATGCCCCTGGACGGCGGGTGCCGCAGGGGGACGGCGGTCGTCGCCGGCAGCGGAAAGCCGGGCCCGCCCCGCCCGCCTCTCGCCGGCGCCCGCCGGTGGACGGCGCCGCGCCGGCGCGGCTCGGAGGCGGGCGGGGGAGCCCGGCCGCGGGGTGCTAGGGG
>NZ_SMLC01000028.1 GCF_004349245.1 Actinomadura sp. 6K520
CCGACACCCTCCCACCCCGATATCGAGTTGGCGCCCACCTAGGCCATCGCGTATGCTCTCGGACGTCGCCAAGCGCCGGTAACCCGGCGAAGACACCCCTCCGGAGCCGCTAGGCTCGGAGAAGCAAGGTCCTGTGGAGCAGTTAGGAGTGCTCGCCACCCTGTCAAGGTGGAGGCCGCGGGTTCAAATCCCGTCAGGACCGCCAGGCGCCAACCACGCGCCCTGGGCAGGTAGCTCAGTCGGTACGAGCGTCCGCCTGAAAAGCGGAAGGTCGGCGGTTCGACCCCGCCCCTGCCCACCTGGTCCTCTGACCAGCGGAAACGTCGATAACGGGTTGATCACCGTCGGTGTACACCGCTTGAACAGAGGAAAACTATCTCCCGATGGGTACCGCCCGTACGCGGCGCCCGAAGGACCTCCGAGCAGGTACCTTCCAGCCCGCGATCAACTCGTTCACCCTCCACCTCAACGCCGAGGGGAAGTCCCCGAAGACCGTCCGCACCTACGCCGAAGCGGCGCAGTGGTTCGCGGCCGAGCATCTTCGACGCAACACCGACCACACCGACTGGGACGACGTCACCCCTGACGACGTCCGCGCCTGGACGGTCTGGCTCCTCAACACCTACTCCGACAGCTACGCCAACAACCAGTACCGGGCACTGCAGCAGTTCTTCAAGTGGTGGTCCACCGACGAAGAGCTGCCCAACCCCATGGCCAAGATCCGCCCACCCGCCGTCGGCGAGAAGGTCGTCCCCGTATTCACCGACGAGGAGCTCACCAAGCTCCTCAAGCACTGCGAGGGCAAGACCTTCACCCAGCGCCGCGACTTCGCCATCCTGGCGTTGTTCAAGGCGACCGGCCTGCGGCTGTCCGAACTCGCCGGCATCATTTACGACGCCGACGACCCCGACCGCAGCGACCTGGCCCTGATGCGCCGCGAACTCCTCGTCACCGGCAAAGGCAACAAGCAGCGCATCGTCCGGTTCGGGCACCCGTCGGCCCGCGCCATCGACCGCTATATCCGCGTCCGCAACAAGCACACCTACGCGTCCAGCCGCCACCTATGGCTGGGCACCAACAACCGCCCGCCCATGACCGCCAACGGCATCTACCAGATGGTCGTCCGCCGCGGCGAGGAATGCGGCGTGACCGTCCACCCGCACAAGTTCCGCCACCACTTCTCCCACACCTGGCTCGACAAGGGCGGAGCCGAAGGCGACCTTATGGAACTCAACGGCTGGTCATCGCCTCAGATGCTCCGCCGCTACGGCCGCAGCGCCGCCAGCACCCGCGCCCGCCGCACCTACGACCGCATCATGGAGGACTGACAACTTCACGACGAAGCCCCGGCGCACGATGCGCCGGGGCTTCGCTGTAGGTCAGCCCTTCTTCCTCACCTGCGCCGACCGCTTGGCCAGCCGCAGCATGTAAGCCCGCTTGGCCAACTCGGCCCGCCGCCGTCGCTCCTCCAGCGGAAGCACGCCCTCCGGGTCGACCTCTCGCTCGAACCGAGCCAGGAAGGCGTCCCTCCCCGGCTTCGTGCGCCGCTTCCGATCCCGGGTCTTGCTCCATGACACAAGCACAGCGATCCGCTTGTCGATCTCCGCCACGGTCCCCCTACTTAACGTCGGTGATGTCCGGATCGTTGCCCTTCCTGCCGATACAATCTTTTCATAGCCGAGTAATGTATTTGCATCACTTCGAGCACTTTGACGGGAATGTCATCGCTTTCAGGCTATTCTCTCGACGATGCATTGCACAATAGTGATAGTCAATTGCCTCATCGTCAAGGCGTGTTGCAGTCATCACCGATGGATACCTATCCGACATGCCCTTTATGGCGTCGTCTGCCTGGCCTGCCGGGCGGCGGCCGAGCCGTCCGCGAGCGGGCCGGGCTCCGTCCGCTCGTCCGCCGCACGGCGGACGGCCGTCCGCGAGAGCGAACGTAAGTCCGGACGCCGGACGAAGCGACGGCGGAGGGCTCGGCCTCCCGTCCGCACTGCGGCGGAGCTTGGTCTGCGAGATTTCGCAGAGTGACGCCGCCACGTTCCTGTTCCGCGTCTCGGCTGCGATCACGCTTGCTCTGGAAGAACGGCAGTTTCAGCGCCCCGTCATGCCGCCAGTATCGAGGCTGGCTTGCCCACCTGCGGACGCCATCGCCTCCGGGATCGCGCCCGATCCCGCGCCTCCCAGCAATGGACCGCGCTCGGTCCATCCACGAAAAGGGCACGATATCCATATCTTGCCCCGCGGAGCCGGCGGCGGGCGGACATCAGCCATCCCCTGCAGGCGTGCAAGCATCACCGCCGCACCCGGGCGGAGCAAGATATGGAAATCCTAAGGATAGGCAACGGAACCGAGCGCGGTTCCGTAGTTGATGCTCTGCCGGGCACCCAGCGAACCCGCCGATCGCTTTCGAGGGCCTTGCGCTGTGGACTACCCGAGCGGTTCAAGCGGACCCGGCCCCGGGCGCATGAGCGACCGGAAGTGGCGAACAAGGCTGCGTACGGCGGCCGGCTCACGCAGGACCACCCCGATCTCCAGATTCTCCTTCAAGGCTCGGTCGGTGAGGTTGGCGCTGCCCAGCAGGGCGGTTCGCTCGTCTGCGGCGATCAGCTTGGCGTGCAGGGCGGCGCGGGACCGCCCCAGGGCCGGACGACGCGCCTGTGGCCAGTGCCAGAAACGCACGCTCTCCCTGCCATGCAGCGACTGGAAGGCGGCCGCCGCCCCGGGACCGTCCAACGTGCCGCCTGCGGTCACCGACGTCTCGAATACCAGGTCGACGTGCACGCCTCGGTCGGCGGTGGCGGTGAGCTCGGTGACGATCTCGGTCACACCGTGGGCGGCGAAGCTGACGATCAGCAACGAGGTCGTGGCCTCACGGATGACCTCAAGGGCGACCTGGCTGGTGAGCCGCACCGGGACGGCGTCGCTCAGCGGGCCACTGGCCACGACCGTGCTCCTGTGCGCCGCGTGCTCACAGCTGACCGCACCGGCGGCTTCGAGCGCCAGCGCGATGGCCTCACCCGTCGCCCCAGAGCGCCGCCACGCGGTGACCAGCCTCCGAGCAACTCCACCCAGCGCATAGCCCGGACGTGCTTCCAGCAAGGCCGCCTCCACCGACCGGGACGGGCGGTCAGCAGCGCGCAGGACACGGCACCACGTTCTCAGGTGGCCCGGGGCGAGCTCACCGGCGGTGGCGGCGATGACCGACGGCAGGTCGTCGCTCACCGGAAGAAGCCGTACTGGCCTCCGGTCACCGTGTCGGTGACAAGGGCCCGGTCGAGGTAGTGATTGCCTCGTTCGCACGAGGTCTCGGCCGCGAACAGGCACGCATGGCACGCGGCCCCGTAGAGGCTTCCGTGGTGTCGGGGATCGTGCTCGGAGCACAGGGGGTCGGAACTGCACAGCCGCGCCGCGTCGAGCGCCTGCCGGATCAGCGGGCCGAGACGGTCGGGGTGACCGAGGGAGACCAGACCGCCGAGCGTGCCCTCGCTGTCGGGGGCGGCGGTGTAGAGCAGTACCCCGGCCATCGGCTCGGCGGCGCGGGCGTAGACGCGTTCCGCGATGCCCGTCGCGCTGTAGCCGCTCTCCAGGGAGAACTCCCGGATCAGCGTGTGAGCGAACGTGTGCAGCATGAGGTAGCGGATTCCGGGCCAGTGACCGGCTTCAAGACCCCGGGCGGACCGCCATTCGTCATGCGCCTCACGCAAGATCTTTTCGCGTTCCCTGACCTCGGCACGTTGCTCCCATTCGGTGAGGCGATCCTCCTTGAACTTCAGGAAGATGCCTTCGCCGCGCATCTCCGCGCAGGGCACCCAGGTCGGGGCGTCCCGGGAAAGCCGTGCGCGGCGGCTGTCGTCGGTGGAGAGGACGTCCCATTCGGGGGCGTCGATCCTGGTGAAGCCGTACAGGGCCCCGACCTCGCGGAGCCGCGGTACGAGCGTGACCCGTTCCAGCCAGGACCTTTTGCTAGGCGGGACGCCGACGCGCCGGGTGGTGAAGTCGGGCAGCTCGACGTCGTCGTCGTGGGTGAACGCCGACCATTCCGGGCCCGCGAGGTCGAGTTCGTCCTCGTCGGCGGGCCGGTCCCCGCCCTGGTCGGCGTGGCGCCGGACGGCTCGCCAGACCGCGTCGACCCCGTGCACGTGCAGTTCGGGCCACACGCCCAGCTTCGGAAGGAGCTTCTTGGCGGCGGCCTGGTCGAGGTTCGCCACCAGGTCGAGGACGTCCCAGTGGTCGGCGACGAGTTGAGCGAGGTCGTCGTCTCCCTTGGGGAGGCTGAACACGCGCATCTGCATGGCGAACCAGCCGTTGGTCGCTCCCAGGGCGAGCGTCCGGGTCGGCAGCCCGCACGGTTCGAAGGTGCCGAGGTGGGGGTGGCGGCCCCGGCAGGCGGGCAGGTTCCGCTCTCCCGCCAGGCCGATCGCCTCCGCCATGGTGCGGCGGGCGCCGCACGAGCACACGACGAAGACGTTGGCGGCCTCGCCGCCGGTGCCGCGCTCGACGAGCTGGAGCGTGTGGTCGCCTGCCTCCGGGGATGCGCCGCGGTGCGCGAAGTACGACCAGGGGAAGTCGTCCAGGTGGCCGCCCTGAGTACAGGCGAGGACGAACCGGGCGGGTACGGCGGTGGGACGGCGCCCGCCGGTGCCGCGGCAGTTGTGCACGTAGCGGACTCTGTCGGGAGAGAAGGCGCTCGGCACGAGCTCGAAGAGCCGGGAGTCGATCGAGGCGAGGCGGTTGCAGCGCAGGTCGGTGCAGCGCAGGTAGCGGGGGAAGGCGGCGACCGGCACCCCGACCCCGGTCCACTCGCCGAACGGGTCGGCCGCGTCCTCCGGTGTGTACGGCGGCGTGCGCAGCGTCTCGACCTGCGGACCGAGCTTGCGGCGGACGGCGGCCAGCAGCCGGTCCTCGGTGAGGACGCGCGCCGACGCCTGGTCCCAGAATTCCAGCCCCATCAGGACGACCGAGAGGTTGGGCAGGTCGGCCACGGCGCCGACGCCGTAGGTGTGCAGCAGCTGGTTGGGGCGCAGCTCGCCGACGCGCATGGTCACTCCTGCTCCTCTCGGGGGACGGGCTGGAAGGGCGGAGCGTCGGCACCGCCCAGGTCGTACCGGTCGAGGAGCAGGAGCCGGACGCCCGGTTCGACGTCGCGCAGGGAGGTCGGGCACATGGTCTTGGTCCATGGCCCGCCGTCAGGCCGCCGCAGCAGCCCCGCGACCGCGTCAGAGCGGCGGGGCGTCCGGTACCCGAGGACGCGTTCGGGCACGGCGCGCTCGCGGGCCCAGAAGTCCAGCCGGGCGTCGAGTTCGCGTTCGACGTCGACGGCGTCCCGCGCGTTGCCGAGGACGTCGCGGGCCCGCCGTCGGATCACGTTGACGACATGGTCGGCGAGCCGGCTCTCCCGGCCGAACAGCCGGGCGGCGTCGTTGGCGTTGTACTTCGGCTCCAGTCCGCGGACGAGCGCCACGAGGACGCCGGTCAATCCCCGGTCGACCGCCCGGTAGGCGAACGGGGTGACCGACAGGGCCTCCACGTGCTGGTAGACGGTGGCGTGGAAGTGCTCGAACTTCTCGTAGTGCGACAGGTCGCGCGGGCGCGCCCAGTTGTAGACGGTGAACACGAGCCCAGGGTCCTGCCGGCCGACACGGCTGGTGGCCTGGATGTACTCGGCGGTGGACTTGGGCTGGTTGGCCACCACCATGACACCGAGCCGGGACACGTCGACCCCGACCGCGATCATGCTGGTGGCCAGCAGCACGTCGATCGGCCGCCGCTCGCCCTTGGCGCGGGGCCCGAAGCGCAGTTCCAGCTCGGCGAGCACCTCGGGAATGTCGCCGGACGACAACCGGGACGTGAGCTCGCGCAGCTTCGGGTCGTACCGGCGGGCAAGGCCGCGCTGGTCGGCGCGGGACAGGCGGGTGGAGACGTCGTCCTCCACCAGGCGGCGCATCCCGCCGAGGTCGCGGAGGCTGTTGAAGTAGCCGACCAGTGTCATGTACGGGTCGGTGACGGGGTTCTTCCCGTACTTGTCATGGAGTTTCTGCGCGGCCGCGAGCACCGCCACGTAGACCCGGATGAGCGTCGACTTGATGCGGACGCCGTGCGCGCAGACGCCGACGTAGCGGCGGCCGGGTTTGACGACGCCTTCGTAGCCGGGACGGGGTTCGCTCGGCCGCTGGCGGGCGAAGAAGTTGTCGTCGGCGCTGAGCCCCGGCGGAGGGAAGATCTCGGTGCGGCCCCGGTCGAACACGGCGTGGAGCTGCCGGGCGGCCCGCCGCACCGTCGCGGTGGAGGCGATCACCTTGGGCCGGACGGTGCGCCCTCCGGGCCCTTCCCAGGTGCACAGCCGGTCTACGGCGGTCTCATAGAGGCCGACGAGCGAGCCGAGCGGCCCGGAGATCAGGTGCAGCTCGTCCTGGATGATCAGGTCGGGGGGCCGGACGGGCGTCACCGGCACGTGCCGTGCGGCGGGTAGCGGCCCGCTTGCCTGATGGCTGGTGCGGCCGTCGCAGCAGATCTCCGCGAGGTCGGGTGTGACGAAACCGTGCCGCTCGCAGCGGCGCTCGGCGCGCCCGAACAGCGTCTGGGTGTCGCCGACCCACGGGAGTTGGGCGAACTTGTCGACGGTGGCGATGACGAACGCCGGGCCGAGCCGGTAGATCTCCTCGTCCACGACGACGACCGGCAGGCCGTCGCCGTCCCCGGTGTAGGCGTGGAAGTCGCAGTCGAAGTCGGAGCAGCGGATCAGGGTGCGGCGGCGGAGTCCGTCGACCTCGATGTCGCGGCCCGCCTCGATGGCCGTCCCGCACCACGGGCAGGACGTGAGCTGGTGCGGGGACCCGATGACGTGCCGGGGACGTCCGGTGGTGCGGCGCTGCTCCTTGGCCCAGTCGGTCGCCTGGTCGGTGCGGTTGGGGGTGACCCGGCCGCCCACCCACAGGCCGAGCCGGAACGGCGTGCGCCCCCATCCGTCCTCGTCGTCGCGGCGCAGCTTCTCGCACGCGCAGATCAGCGCCGCGGCCCGCTGGAACTGCTGGATGGTGAGCAGCCGCAGCGTGTAGCGCATCAGCACCGCGACGCCGCTCTGCGCGTCGTAGCCGCCGAAGTCGGGACGCAGCCGCCTGATGGCGAGGGTGAACGCGGTCAGGCCGAGGTACGCCTCGGTCTTGCCGCCGCCGGTGGGGAACCACAGCAGGTCCACCACGGATTCGTCCCGGCCGCTGCGCTCCGGGTGGACGGGGTCGGCGAGCGCGGGCAGGTTCAGCAGGATGAAGGCGAGCTGGAACGGGCGCCAGCTGCGGTTGCGGACGAGGTCGGCCTCCCGCACCGCTTCGGACAGGGGCAGCCGGGGCCTGCGGCGGCGCTCCCCCGCGGCGATGGTGTGGACGCGCTGCAGGTACATGGCCGCGTTGGCGAACGCGAACGCGCGCCTGGCGTCATCGTTCTCGGCGAGCAGCGTGATGCCGGCCTTGATCCGCTCGGCGGCCCGCCGCGCATCGGCGAGGTTGCGCCGCGCGTCGTCCTCGTGGCCGTCCAGCCGGGCGGCCGGGTCGGCGATGGAGGCCGCCATCCGGTCGAGCCATGCCCGGTACCCCTCCACCAGGGGCGACAGGGCGGCCCGAAGTTCGTCGGCGTCCATCCCGGCGAGCTGCTTCATGTCGACCTTCAGGTCGGCGAGTTCCGGGAGGTCGGGGTCGGTGTCCGCGCGTGGCACGTCGGTGGCGGGGACCTCGTGGACGGGCACGGCGGCGGTGGAGATCCGGACGGCGCGCATCGGGTCGCCGGTTGACGGCTCGGCGTGGACGGCGACGCCGTGGCCGGTCGCGAACTCGGGGCAGAAGCGGTAGGCCATCGCGAGCCGCCGCCGTTCGGCCTGGTCGGCCTGGTCGCCGCCCGCCGCCCCGGCGGGGCGCCGCAGGAACGCCGGCTCCTCGCCGGGCGCGCTCGCCGACATCCGGGCCTGGAACACCCACGCCTCGCTGCGGCCCACATCCCCCCGCTGGGCGTTCACGAGGAACAGGGTGACGAGCCAGTTGCCGTCGTGCTTGCGAACCCGTCCGCGCACGACGATCTCCGGCTGGTCGCCGGTGAGCGACGCCGCCTTCACCTTCCCCGAGCGGAGCGGGACGGTGACGGCACCCGCCATGTGTTCCCGCCGCCAGACCAGCTCTCCGGCGCGTTCCTCGTCGGACGAGCGGACGCGGACGTACCGGGCCCATTCGGCTGTCACGGCCAGCCGGTCGACGTCGCCCGCCACGTGCGCCGTGAAGCCGTATGAGGAGGGGAACATGCTGGGGATGTTGGGGGCGTTCTGCTCTGGGCCGGGCTCGGCGTCGATCTCGACGTCGGCCAGCGAATCGTGCTCGCCGGGGTCGACCATCGCCCCGTTGGGCGCAAGCCTGCCCAGCAGGTAGCGGTCGGTCGGCCGCTCGGTGAACTCCTCTTCCTCCCCCGCGGCCGGACCGTGCAGGTCGGCGCAGACGAGCTCGGTCAGCTCGTCGCGGATCGCGGCGGCGTCGGGGACCTTGAGCACGGGGAGGTCGGTCATGGCAGCACTTTAGGGTCTCGGCGGACGGAAACGCGCTGTTCCCGGTGCTCACAGAGGCACAGCCGGTTAGGGTCTTCGGACATGGCCCTGGTGAAACTCTCGCTCCGCGACTACAGGTGCTTCGCGGAGCGGCAGGACGTTGAGCTGCGCCCGATCACCGTAGTGCTGGGGAAGAACAATTCCGGCAAAAGCGCACTGGTCCGGGCGCCGATCATCCTGCAGACCGGAATTCGCAACGACCACGCGATCCCTCTCGACCTCGAACAGTTCGGCGACGACGCCCCTGATTTCATCGATCTGGTCCACGAGCGGCTGAAGGTGCGCAACATCTCCGTGGGCCTCGGGATGACCGGCCCCGAGGACGAGGAGTATGCGCTCAACGCGGTGATCCAGGACTTCCCTGATGAGTACATCCAGCGCGTGGTGAATTGGTCGCTGCGGTCCGGCGACGACACCGTGGCCTACGAGTGGTCCCTCGCAGCCGATTCGGAGGAGCCGGAGGAATCCGGGCCTCAGCCCTACCAGAGGCTCGGCGACGGGGCCGGCCTGACGTGGCTGGACTTCAGGGGCCTGCTGCCGACCGAACTACCGAACGGTGACGCCCCATGGTTCGACGCCGAGCGCATCCGTTCGTCCTTCGGCCTCGTCCGTCACCTGGGACCGTTCCGTCAGAAGCCCAAACGCCTGGTCCGGCTGCCGACACGAGAGCCCGTCCAGGACGAGTTCGGCAGTCGCGCGGCGGAGATCCTCGCCTTCCATCATGTTCGCCGGAAGGGCCGTCTCATCGAGCGGGTCAACGAGTATCTTCGTGCTCCCCTCCCAGCCTGGAAACTGGAGGTCCGCCCCCACCTCGACGGCTACATGATCGGCCTGCAGTCGCGCAAGAAGTCCGAACTGTGGGTTCCGGCCACCGAATCGGGGACCGGGATCGCCCAGATCCTGCCGTTCCTGGTCCGCCGCGCGCAGGACGAGCTGAGCCCGCCCGAGCGGGACATCCTGGAGATCATCGAGGAGCCCGAACTCCACCTGCATCCGTCCGCCCAGGCCATGCTGGCCGATCTCTACATCAGGGCCGTCGACAACCAGCGTGTCCGGTTCCTTGTGGAGACGCACAGCGAAACCTTCCTGCTGCGGCTGCGTCGGCGCGTCGCGGAGGGCAAGCTCGACGCGGATCAGCTCGCGCTCTACTTCATCGACGATGACGGGGAGTCGTCGATCGTCCGTCGGATCAACGTCGACGGCCTCGGCAACGTCGACTACTGGCCGGAAGGCATCTTCGAAGAGGGCTTCGAAGAGGTGCGTGCCCTGGCCGAGGCCCAGGAGACGCAGTTGGAGAGCGATGCGGGTTGAGCTGACGGCGGCGGTTCTGGAGATGGACGAGCCCGCGGACGAGATCTCGACTCTCCTCGGCCACTTCAACAGAGGCCGGCATTCGTGGGTGATCGTCCCGCAGCACGTCAAGGCCGCCGAATCGTTCATCGAACGGAACATGGCTCCGCGCCGCGTACCGGCGTACAAGAAGCTCGCCAGCATGGCGGCCAAGCAGCAGCACGCCTACAGGACGGCGACGGCCCCGCAACCGGTGCGGATCACCCCGGAGGATCTCAAGGAGCATGTCGAGGACCTCGACCGCCCGGCCGTCCTCGTGGTGGAGAACAACGGGTCCGATAAGTGCTTCGTCAAGGCCGTCGCCAAGATTTTCGGGGGCTCGGACATCCTGGAGGCCCTCGACAAGCGCTGGCTGGAGCTCGGGCACGGCGGCGGCGGAGACATCTACCGGCGCGCGCGAGAGGAACACGGCTCCTTCCGCCGGGTCAGGCGCGCGGCGGCGTTGCTCGACAGCGACCGGTTGGCGCCGGGCACCCCGGAGAAGAACGCACACCGCATCGCGGAGCTCCGCGCGCTCGGTCTGCGGGTCCATGTGCTGACGCTTCGCGAGGCCGAGAACTACGTGCCCAACAAGGTGCTGCACGCGGTGAAACCGATCCGGAAGTCGATGGCGCGGCTCGGCCATCTCAAGAAGCTCGACCACGCCCAGCGCGGGCACTTCGACATGAAGTACGGCTTCATGAAGACGAATGGAGTGCCGGAGCAGCAGCGTGACCTGTTCGCCGATGTGGACCCCGGGACGATCGCCAGACTCTCGGACGGCGGCTTCGGCCAGAACCTGCTGCCCACCTTCGAGTCCATGGCAGACCGCCTCACCGACACCGACCTCAGCCGTGACGTCGGCGAGGCCGTGCCCGATGAGCTGCGCGTGCTTCTCGCGATGCTGCGGGACATCCTGTAAGGGTAGGTCCATGGCAGCGGACGACCCCGAGATCTCCGTCAGACCGGAGGCCCTCCTGATAGAGGAGCTGATGGTGCTCCTCGACGAGGGCAGGCTTCGGGTTCCCCGGTTCCCCCGGCCCTTCGTCTGGCGCTCCCAGCAGATCCTTGAGCTGTTCGACAGCATCGAACGCGGCTATCCGATCGGCAGCCTGCTTTTCTGGGAGACCGATGAGCAGTTCGACACCTTCGACATCATCGGCGATCTCCCGTTGCCGACGCCGCCCCCAGGGGCTCCGGTCTCCTACGTCCTTGACGGCCACCAGCGATTGGCAGCCCTGTACGGGACCCTGCGACGCCCGCCCCCCGACCTGCGCTCGCCTGAGCAGGATGACTTCATGTGGTCGGCTTACCGGGTCTTGGGCGAGGCGAAGGGCGCGCTGAGGTACCAGCTTTGGAAGAACGCCAACCCACCCAGTAACTACCTGCCTCTCCGCGCCACACTGCGCACCCGCGATTTCCTGGCTTTTTCACGAAAGCTCTTCGGTGATCCCCCCGAAGGGATGGACGCCGATCAGCTGATCAGAGAGGCGGAGGTGGTGGCCCAGCGGATCAGGTCCTACCGGGTGTCGGTCGTCCGGTTGGTCGGCGGTGACCTCTCCAATGCCGTGGAGGTATTCACCCGGATCAACACCGCAGGCCAGGCGATGCGTCCTAGTGACATGGTGTCGGCGCTGACCTACCGCGCCGGCCAGCCCTCTCTCGCGGAGCACCTCGACACTGTGACAGAGCAGGTCGCGGCTACAGGATTTGGAGAGCTCTCCTCTAATGTGGTCTTCCGCGCATTGCTCGCGATTGCCGGCGAGGACCAGTCCCATGGGACTCGATGGGACAAGCTGGCAAGGCATGTACAAGGGGAACTCCGCGGTTTCGTTGAAGCCACCGAGGAAGCGTTGATCCGTGCCGTGATTTTTCTGCGGGACGTGGTCAGGGTGCCGTTGGCGGGGCTGATCCCGTACGACGACCAGTTGATGTTGCTCATCACGTTCTTCCATCACCGTCCGGACCCGGACCGGCGACAACTCGAGGAGCTGACACGCTGGTTCTGGGTGACATCCTGGTCGGGTTATTTTGCAGGCGCCGGCACCACGCAGATGAATAAGGCGATCTCGAACATGAGATCGCTCGCAAAGGGCGGAGGCGGGATCACTCCGAGGGGAGTCCGAGCCCGCCCCTTCCCGGACCGCTTCGATCTGCGTAGCGCGAGGGTTCGCGCGTTCGTCATCTGGGACTTGCGGCAGTTCCCCAATCGCCTGGCAAGGGACGGAACCGAACTCAACGGCGTGGATGTGCTCGCCCGTGGACTCTCCACGGCCTATCGGAGCATTGTCAGGATAGGTGATCGGTTCATCACGGCGAGCCCTGCGAACCGGATCATGATGACGGCAGAACCTGGGGAGTCGGTCAAGGACGTCCTGCTCAATCTCCCCAACGATCTCCGTGATGACGTGCTCACCAGCCACGGCATTCCGAAGAAGGCGATGTATCGCCTCGTGGCCGGGGACGATGAGGGGTTTCTTATAATTCGTCGGGCTTTCCTCGCCGAGCGTGAGCGAGCGTTCATGGCCCGGTTCGGTCTCGCCGCCACGCCCGGCGACGGTGAGACCGACATCGACACCGAGTGAGAAGCACGCCGCAGGCAAGGAGAACACCGCGTGGAGGACGAGCGCCCGTATCTGGCCTGGGAGGCCCCGACCCGGCTCACAGCGATAAACCCGCAGGCCGAACCGAGACGGTGCACCGAATGCAGCCGCTCCGGCATCGAGACCCGCTACCCGGCGGACACGGTGCTCATCGTCAAACACCGCCACGGAGGCCAGCCGCTGGGGCAGCTCACCACGCACTGTCCCGACCACCCTCCCGGCCGCGACTGGGTGAGCGGCGACCCCCAGGTCGGCCGCGTCAACAGGACCGGTGAGATCTGCCCGAACCACTTTGTCGAGATGCCGCTGTCAGGTGTCTGCCCCATGTGCGGATGACGAGCCCCGCCCCGAAGACGAGACCGTCCCGGGGCAGGGCGTCAGATGGTTGCCGTATTCGCGGGTGAGAACGTCCAGAGGCAGCCGGGGCCAGCGCGTCACGGCGCCGGTGATGTGGTCGACGACCAGGACGAAGGCACCCTCACCGGCGGCGGAGGCGGGCCACGCCACGAAGCCGTACTCGAACGGCTGGATTCCGATGGGGACTGCGGGGCCGTGGCCGCGCGGCAGGCAGGCGTCCGCGCGCCGCCACGCCTCGGCCCGGTCGATCGGGACGGGATGGAGCGGGTACGCGGCTAAGACCCCGGCGACCCGCCGCAACGTGCTGCACACCGGGGCACCGCACGCCAGGCAGTGCGGTCCGTCCGGACGGTGGCCCTCCAGGACGGCGGTGAGGGCGACGGCGCAGGCCAGCACCAGCGGCCGCGCGTCGCGGAGGAAGTCGCGGGTGTGCGGGTCGAGCCCCGGCGGCGGGTCCTGGACGAACACCGCGACGGCCTGCGGATCGGCGCGTATGGCGGCGATGACGGCCGAGTGGATCCGCCGGCGGACCCATTCGTGGAGGGCGGCATGCCCCTGGTTCACGTCATGTCTCCGGCCGCGAACACCGCGGTGACCGTGCGGCCCCGGTCGTTGCCGTGCCAGCCCCACGACTCGGCGGTGAGGGAGATGGTCCGCAGGCCCCTGCCCGACTCGTCGGTCACGGCGGCGTCGCGGGCCACGGGCTCGCCGGGGCCGCCCTGGTCGGCGACCGAGACCGCCACGAGCTCGCCCACGAACCGGACCTCCACGGTGAACGACCCGTCGTCCTGCCCGGACTTGGTGTGCCTGAGCGCGTTCGCCACCAGCTCGTCCACGGTGAGGACGGCGTCGTCGAGGCATGGGCGGTCGGCCAGCAGGCTGGAAACGAACCGGCGGGCGGTACGGGCCTGCGTGGCGTCGCCGACGAACGACCGGCGCCAGCACAGCGCTGCGGGGGCGGTGTGAGCGGGAAGCGTCGAGAGCATGCGCACTCCATGAGCTGAAATCGTCGGGAAGGAACCGGGACACCTGCACGGTGGCCACATGCTCACACGCGGTGACGCCGCGGAGGAGCGAAGTGCGCTGGTCAGCGGGCTTCAGAGCGCGATTAGTGCTTCCCGGCCACCGAACGTTCGCGAGCCGGACGTTCGGGTCCGCCAAGTTCGTTTTCGACGGCGCCCGTCCGGATCAGGCCATCAGCCACACACCCCGAGCGGCGAACGCATAGCGTTACCAAAGTCAACGGAAGGTAATTCCTCGCGGTCGCCACACCGACGCGTCGCGAAGGTCCCGGGAGGTCACCGATGACCAGCCCCTATATTCGACGCCGCCGCCTCGCCGCCGAGCTTCGCAAGCTCCGCGAGGCCTGCGGCCTCACCACCGACGAGCTGGCCCGGCTCGTCTACCAGTCCCGAACCAAGATCTCCAAGCTGGAGAACGCCCAGATCCGCCCGGACGTCGGCGAGATCATGACGATACTCGAAGCGTTGGAGATCACCGGTAAGCAGTACGACAGGACTCTCCGGCTCGCTCGAGACGCCTCTGCCAAAGGCTGGTGGGACAGATACGGCAACGCCATGGGTCCCCGCCAACGCCTCTATGCCGACCTGGAATCCGGGGCCGAGTCCATTCGCAGCTACAACCAGACGGCTTTCCCCGCCGTCCTGCAGATCCCGGAGTTCATCGACGCGATGGTCGAACTGGACGAGCACCAGGGATCGCTCGACTACTCACCGACTCGCATGATCGAAGCCCGAACCCGCCGACAGCAGCACCTCCTCAGCCCGGACGGCCCCACCTATGAGGCCGTGCTCGACGAGACCATGATCCGCCGACTCGCCATACCGGCCACCGTGAAGGCGGCGCAGCTCCGTCACCTGATCAAGGTCGTCTCAGCCGAGCCACGCATCGTCATGCGCGTGCTGCCATCGGACGTCCTCATCACCGGCGGCTTCCTCCCGAAGGCATCGTTCTTCCTCTACGGCTTTCCCGGGTCGGCCGACCCGACGACCGCAGTGGTCGATACCGTCACCACCGATCTCGTTCTCACTCAGCGCCGCGAAGTGGCACGGTATACCGAGATGTACGACCGCCTTCGGAAGGTGGCCCTGTGCCCCGCCGAGACTCTCGCCTTCCTTGGCGGGGTGGCCAACCGGCTGACCAACGAGACAGAATCGGACACATGACCAAGAACTACGCAGGCTGGCGCAAGTCACGGTACAGCGAGCCGAACGGCGAGTGCCTGGAGGTGGCCAAGGCCACGGACGGCAGCATCGGCATTCGTGACTCCAAGGCTCAGCCATCGATCGAGATCCTTGAACTCAGCCGTACCGAGTGGGCTGGGCTCCTCATCCGTCTACGCAACACCTAAAATTTGATCTTGGGCTGAGTCGTGCGATGTCGTGTCGGACTCAGTCCAAGATCTTCATCGCTAGATCAGAACATGGCGCCTGGCGGCGGAAACAGACCATCAAGGGAAGGCTCCACAGCGTCTGCCTCCTCGCCCTCCACCGATGCGTCGCCAGCTGCGCCCCGTCGCTGCCCCCCAGTTGCACTGGTCCGCTTTCCGCCACCGTTCTTTCGGCGAAGGCCCTGCTTGACTTCCTGCTGATACCGGTAATGGTTCAACGCAAGCAGCTTGTCGAGCACAACATCGCGCGCTAGAGGCGAGATCGTGAACAAAGTTCCCTGCCGCATCACATGGAACCCGTGTTCCAGCTCAAGATCCCGCCACAACGGCAACGACTCCGAGGCCACTCGGCTTTCAAATTCCCGAATCGCGGGCTCCCGCTCCTCCTCCAGCGCATAAGCCTCCCGGACCGCTTCATCAACCTCGATGTGAGACCGCCGCAGACGAGCTATTCCCAAGCTATGTGCACTTACATCGTGGAGCTTTCGATAAAGGTCAGTCAGGCCAACCTTGTCTTTTTCCATCACCTCCCGGCGAGCCGCCTCCAACTCACTACCCGCTTCGCGCATGCGCGCAGTACTTGAAGGCTTAACAAAGGTCTCATATACATCAGATGGCGAGTAATTGAGATCGGCCTTCATGGTTGAAGAACTCGCCCAAGCCCAGTGGTAATGCCAAGCACTCGACAACAGGGCCAAGGACGCTGGATCGTCCATGGCAAACACGCAGAGCTTATGCGACAATACATGCCCGGTCGCAACAAACGAAGGCATGACCAAGCGACTCACCAGGGCAATAACGATAACGCGCTCAAGATCAGAAATCTTGTCATACAGCTCAACTGTAGGTCTTGTGAATCGCCACCAAATCTCCCGTCGACGCTTGTCATTATTCGTCGACCGGAAAGGCTTGACTTCACGCTCGACGATCTCGAAGCAATCCGGGTAGGTTCGAGCCCTATCCTCATCCCAATCGTGGAAGTTGATGACCCAGCGCGGCGCCGATAGATCCCACCGGGAATTCAAGTCCTCTCCCCCCAGGCAGGGAAAGAGAACATCTTTATTGCGTGGATCCTTGTCGATGAGTTCCTGGGCCACTTCCGGATCCAGGAGGAACCCCTTCCCAAGGATGTTCGACCCCTGGAACGACTGGTCAGCGTTGGCGGCGAGGCGAAACGGGTCACCGACGACCCGGGACTGGGGGTCCAGGCTGGACGTGATCCCGATGACCTCGCGGCCGTCCAGGATCGGCTTCTCGTCGGCCTTCGGATGTCCCGTCCAGACCAGAGAGACCTCAAGGGACGCCGTCCCCGGCCAGGGCTGGGACTTCTCGGCGCGGTAGATGTCCCAGCCCTTGTCGCGGGCCTGGGCGAGGCCGACCTCGCGGGTGTCCCCCTGGGCGAGGGTGTTGGTGGCGATGATGCCGACCCGGCCGTTGTTCGTGATGGCGAGGTCGCGGAGATAGAAGTACGCGCACAGGTCGGCGCTGCCGCGCCGGCCGCCGCCGATGTGGTGGACGAGGTACTCCCGCATGTCGGTACCCATCGCGCCAGTCAGGCGCTGGCCGCCGATGAAGGGCGGATTTCCGACAACGGCGGAAAAACCGCCTCGGCGCATAACCTCGGGGAACTCCAGGGACCAGTGGAACGGCCTGACCGGCTCCTTCCTCGTCCCCTTGAGCCAGCTTTCCAGTTTGCCGCGCAGTTGCTCCTCAAGCGGTGACGACACGGCCTCGCGGGCGAGGTCCTTGGTCTGCTCCGCGCGTTCCACCTGGAGGACGGGCTGCAACTCGTCGGCGAGGTCGCCCAACCGCTTGTCCAGCACGTCCTCCGGGCATCCGGCGGTGGACAGAGCGGCGGCGGTGACGGAGTCGGCGGCCAGCCGGAGCGATTCGGTGAGCCGCTCCGCCTCGGCGAGCTTGCGTCCCTTCTCCGCCACGCGCTCGATGTCGTCGGCGGAGAACGCCTCGATCTCCTCGCGGAGTTCCTGGGCCCGGGTGAGCATCGGGGCCAGGTCCTCCATGATGTTCCCGATGCGCGCGTTGACCATCCCGCCACGCTGCGGATCGAGGTGGAAGGCCAGCACCTGCGCCTCGTCGATCAGTCCGACGAGGGAGTCCCCGTGCCGGAGGGCGTGGTCGAGGAAGCTGAACGGCTTGTCCTTGGCGAGGGTCTCGATCCACATGGACAGCTTGGCCAGCTCGACCGCCATGTCGTCGCGGTCGACGCCGTACATGCAGCTCGCGGCGGTGCGGCGTTTGGCGAAGACCAGGAGGTCTTCGCGGTCGTGGTCGGGGCCGAGCAGGTCGAGGACGTCGCCGGGCACGCCGTCGCGTTCCCAGGCGTCCACGACCCGTTCGGCGATGTACCGGCAGGCCGAGACCAGGAACGCGCCCGAGCCCATCGCCGGGTCGCAGATCTTGAGTGCGAGGAGTTCGGCTGCGGGCTTGGGCTGCCATTCGTCCTCGGGTGCGCCCTCGGCGGGGCCGGGCCGGTGGCACAGCGGCGCGAGGGTGTGCTGGACGATCTCCTGTGCGAGGGACTTCGGCGTGTAGTGGGTTCCGGTGGCGCGGCGGTCGCCGACCTGGGTGAACAGGACCGACTTGGCCGGGTATACGGTCGGGTCGCCGCGCAGGTCCGGGCGCAGCAGCCCGAAGAAGGGCCTGATGCGTCCGGCGAGTTCCTCGTCGTTGTCGCAGGCGGCGTGCAGCGCGGCGGCCTGGACGGTGTCCGGGGCCTTGGCGAGCGCCTTCTCCAGTTGCTTCGGGGTGGCGCCGCACTCGTCCTTGAGCCAGACGAGGAACGATGCGGCGCCCTTGGCGTGCGCGGCTTCCAGGCGGCGGAGCGGCAGCTCGGGCTCGTTGCGGCCCAGCAGCCCGACGTACGGTTCATCGACCTTCAGGCACGAGAACTCCAGCAGGCCCTCGTAGACGTGGCCGATCTGCTCGACGTCCAAGCCCTTGTAGGAGAGGCGTTCGGCGGCGGCCTTGCCGCGCTTGTGGCGCAGGATGAGCAGGGCGTCCAGGACCTCGTGGACGACGCGGTCGGTGACGGGCGCGGACGCCAGCCATTCGAACTCCGACGGGTCGAACAGCGATCCGCCGTAGGCGGGGATGCGCAGGTCCGGGTGCTCGCTGCCGCCGTGGACGGCGCGGAACAGGGCGAGCAGCCGGTACCAGGCCGCCGAACGCCGGTCCCCGACCTCCTCGCCGTGCTGGTCGCGTTCCGTCGAGAGCCTGTCGTACAGCGCCGCCACCCCGTAGGAGAGCCGGTACAGCTCGTCGGTGGGCAGCAGTTCCTGCTCCTCGGCGTACAGCAGGAACACCAGGCGCATCAGCACAATGAGCGCGGCGCGGTAGATGTCGCGTTCGGCGACGTCCGCGAGCAGCGTGCCGCCGGACTCGCGGTCCAGCCGGGCGAGCTCCCCGACCAGCAGCTCGACGGCCTGCCGGACCTGGCGGCCGAGAGTGTCGGTGACCTGCGCCTGCGCCTGCGCGCTGCGGGCGAACAGGGACGCCAGCCCGTCGGACGGGGTCCCGTCGGGGCGCTCGGCGGGGGCGAGCGAGCGGCGTGCGCCCAGCAGCGTCGCGAACGCCCGCAGCAGGACCGGCTCCTCCAGCCACAGGTCGGCGTCGAACACGGCGGTGGACGTCGCCTCGCCGGGCCGGGCGTGCACCAATATCCAGAACCGGCCGTTGGTGACCAGGGCCAGCGGCACGCCGGTGTCGCGGCACAGCGCGGCGGCCCGCTCGACGGGGGACGGACGGTCTCCGCGCCCCCGCGTGAGGTGCTCGTCCCACGGATGCTTGTAGATGAACAGCCTCATGGCCCGGCCGGCCGGGCTCGGCCCGTACGCCACCAGGTCGGGGCGGGCGCGGCCGTACAACTCCGCGATCGTCGAGCCCTGCACGAGGGCGTTGAACTTGATGCCGAGGAGGGTTCGCAAGACCCGGTCGTACCAGCCCGGCAGCAGCAGGTCGGGGTCGTCCTGCACCTGGCCCCACGCCTGCCGGATCTCATCGCGGGTCTCGGCCGGGACGGTCTCCAGCCCCTGCGGGAGCACCTCGACGAGCACCGGGAGTGCAAGGAAGGGACCATCGGGACGCAGCAGGCCGAGCCATTCAGCGTGCTGCTCGGGGACCGTCTGCGCGGGGCGGCGGGTGCGGGGCGGCATCAGTGCGCACCCCCCGGCCGGTGCGCGACGGCGGCGGGCACCAGGAACGTCACGGCAGCGGGGAACCAGCGGCCCCGGGGGTCAGCGTAGCGGCGGCGCAGCGCCGCCGCCTCCCGCTCCCGCTGCTCGGGGATGGTGCGCAGCCGTTCCGCCAGGGCCTCCCGGTCGCGGCGCAGCTGGGTGCGCTGCTCGTCGGTGTCGAAGAGGCTGCCCTGCTCCCATCTGCCCACGTCGTCGAGCGCGGCGGCGATGGACCGTTCGAGCTCGGAGAGCACCGTTTTGATCGCCTCCACCTCCTCCTCGCCGCGCCGGGCGAGGAGCTTGTCGAGGCTGCGCGTCCGCTGCCCGGCCCGGGTCCGCAGGGCCCGGCCCAGCGGGTCCGACAGGTTCCCCCACAGCCCGGCGAGCCGGGCTCGGACGTCTCCGGGGACGGGCTCCTCGCTCGCGGCCGAGAGCCAGTGTTCCACCTCGTCCTCGCGCGCGCGGACGAGCTGTCCGCCCTCGATGAGCCCGCCCGCCACGATGATCTCCTCGTGCAGCCGGGTGCCCTCGGCGCCGGTGACGACGACACGGCCGTGGGCGACGACGGCGGGCGTCCGCAGCACGTCGCCGGGGACGGTCCGGGCCGTGACCCGGGCCAGCCTGGCGCTCTGGCCGGTGGCGCCCGCCCACAGCTCCGCACGCAGCAGCCTCAGGCACATCTGGACGAGGCGGTGCCCCAGGTGGAGGAGCACCACGTCGGTGCGTCCCGCCACGGCGTCCTGGTCGAAGGTGACAGGACGCTCCGCGCCCGTGACCGGGTGGTGCAGCCCCGCGTTGCGGGCCTTCGCCCACGCGCCCGGCAGCTCCGGCAGCCGGAAGCAGCGCGCCGGGAAGTCCTCCGGGGCGGGGGCGTCGATGAGGTCCTTGCGGTGGGCGAGCCGCAGGCCCGTGCGCACCACCCGCTCGACCATCTCCGGGAAGAGGTTCAGCTCGGTGCGGCTACTCGCGAGTGCGCCGGTGAGCCGTTCCAGGTCGCGGGCCAGGTCGCGCTCGACCTTCAGCCGGGCGCTGGTGGACCTGCGGGCGATCTCGACGTCCGCGCTGTGCCAGTCCGCCTGCCGGCCCAGCATCTTCTGCTCCACCCGGGCCGCGATGACCTCGCCGGCGCTGCCGAGGTCCTCGCGGATCTGCTCGACCTTGCGCACCGCGGTCTGCAGGAACAGCATCTCGTCCTCCAGCGTCCCGGCGTCGAAGTCGGCGCCGTCCCAGCCGCGCGGGACGAAATGCAGCACCCGCACCTCGGCAGCGCGCTGGCCGTGCCGGTCGACGCGGCCATTGCGCTGCTCCAGGCGGTTGGGGTTCCAGGGGATCTCCCAGTGCAGCAGCCGATGGCAGTGGTTCTGCAGGTTGATGCCCTCGCTGGCGG
Organism: Actinomadura sp. 6K520; assembly: GCF_004349245.1. GTDB lineage: Bacteria > Actinomycetota > Actinomycetes > Streptosporangiales > Streptosporangiaceae > Spirillospora. The sequence goes on from NZ_SMLC01000028.1 coordinate 20,870, forward strand.
CGTCCGTGGCGAGCAGGATCCGGACGTCCCCGCCGGGCAGGTCCGGAGACTCCTGGAAGACGTTCTTGATGTGCTCGCGCTGCTCGGGGTCCTGTCCCCCGTACAGCAGGGCGATCCGGTCGGCGGGATAGCCGGCGGCGACCAGCCGCTCGTGAAGCCAGCGCTGGGTGTCGCGGTACTCGGTAAAGACGATGACCCGCTCGGACGTCCATTCGCCGCGCGGGCCGTCCGGGCAGACGACCGGCTCCAGCCAGGCGCGCAGCGCGGCGAGCTTGGCGTCGGGACGGTCCTGTGCCTCGCGCGCCCACGTGTGCAGTTCCCGCAGGAGGCCGCGCTCCTCCTCAGTGAGCGGTGGGGACATCCGCCGTACCGCGGTGAGCGCGTCGGCCTCGACGGTGCCGTATGCGGTGTCGTCCTCGGCGGTCTCCTCCAGGCGTTCGGCCAGCGGGCGCAGCGCCCTCGGCCCGGCCTGTGCGGCGACCTGCCCGAAGCCGTCATCTCCGGCGTCCTTGGCGTTCATCGTGGCCAGATGCGTTTCGACGGTCTCCGCGAACGCCTTCGGGGAGGAGAACAGCCGCTTCTTCAGCAGCATGGTCACGAAGTCGGCCGCGTGGGCGCCGCCCTTGCCGCGCGACCCGCCGCGGGCGCGGCGGCTGTGGGCGTAGCGGCTGAGCAGAGCGTGGGCATGCCGTTCGGCATCGGAGTAGTCGACCTCCAGATAGCCGAGCCGGCGGGCGGGGAACGCCGGGGTGCCGTCCCAGCTCGGCGGCAGGTCGCGCTTGAGGCGGCGCACCATGATGCGTTTGAGCTGCTCTTCGGACGGTTTGACGCCGCGGGCGAACCGCTGGTCGTCCAGCAGTTCCAGCAGGGCCGTGAACGACTCCAGGTAGCCGTTGTGCGGGGTCGCCGACAGGAACAGCCGGTGCTCGCAGTGCGGGGCGAGCTGCCTGATCGCCTCTGTGCGCAGCGAGTCCACCGCGTACTTGCCGCGTCCCGACGGCGCGCAGGTGTGCACCTCGTCGACCACCAGCATGTCGAACGTGCGGGGATGGCGGGGGACGGCGGGCAGCACGTCCCGGAGCAGCCGCAGCGGCCGCTCCCGCTTGAGCCAGTCGACGCTCACGATGAGCCGCGGGTAGTGCGTCCACGGGTTGGCGTACAGGCCGCGCTCCCGGCGCAGCCGACGCAGCAGAGCGGTGTCGACTATGTGGAAGTCCAGGCCGAACTTGTCGCGCATCTCGTCGTGCCACTGCACGGTGAGGCCCGCCGGGCACACGATGATCATCGTGCGGGCGCGGTGGCGGAGCATCAGCTCCTGCATCACCAGCCCGGCCTCGACCGTCTTGCCGAGACCGACGTCGTCGGCGATCAGCAGGTTGGTGCGCGGCATCGACAGGGCGCGGACCACCGGGTCGAGCTGGTAGTCCTCGATCTGGATGCCGGACCGGAACGGCGCCTGCAGGGCCGTCTTGTCGGCCGACGCGATCGCACCCCAGCGGACGGCGTCGAGGAACGCGTCGAGCTCCGCCGGGTCGTCGAAGCCGCCGGCGGGATCCGGCAGCAGCGCCTGATCGTGCACGACGGCGCCGTACTCCAGCTCCCAGACGACGCGGAGCTCCTCGTCGCGTGCATCGTCCTCGATGCTGACCAACGTCACCAGGTTCTGCGGTTCGCCCGTCAGCTCGTAGGGGTCGCTGCTGGTCACCGTCCCGCGGCCGACGTCGGCCACCACCCACTGACGGTTGCGGACGGTCACCAGCTGCCCCTGTGCCGGCGCCCCGCTCTCCGTCGCCACCATCGTCTCGCTCCCCATGCCCGCAAGTATCGCCGGGCACCGGACCCCGTCGTCCCTGCAACATCCCGACGATGACCACAGTGTTAGCACCGGAGGAACGCCCGGTCAGTACGAATCGCTGAAATTCCCCCCTTTGCATGACTTGTCGCTGACCGACCTCACCCCTCGCGGCACCCGCCCTTCGAGCGCGGCCAAGGGGCGGGCGCGCTTGTGCGGCGCGTGATCATCGAGCGCTCTCACCGGCGAGTCGGTACCGGCTATTCGACTCAGGGTCAACGCGCGGTCAAGGGGCGTCGGCATGCAGCCCCACTTCTGGCACACTGCAAACCGTTCGACACCGAGCAAAGACTCATGTATGGGCTACAGTTGGCCCCTTTCTCGGATATCGGTCTGACCAGTACCGAGCACCCGGAGACGCACATGCGCAAGCACGGCAGCGATGGCCCGCACAGATTGATGACGTTCCGCAGGCCGCGGCGACAGCGAGGCACGGTCGGGCAGGCGGCCCCTCTCTGAAGCCCATAACGATGCGCGTTCAGTCGCGCTCGTCACGTTCCACGGAGTTCGGGAAGGAATCGATGGCGGAGACGCAAGCCGGGCCGTACCCCATAGCCCATCTGCACCGTGCGCTGCAGTTGGAGATCGCGGCGATCCTGCACAACGACATGACGAATGCCGAAAAGGTGTCGCTGCGCGACGGTCGACTCGTCCAGCAGTCCGGTGCCGAGCGGGAGTACCTGTTCACCTGCAAGGGGTGGAAGGAAACCTTCGGCAGCAAGGATCTGCTGATCCGGACGTCTCGGTCTCGCGGCCCGTGGGAACGCGCCGATGCCGCACGGTCGCCTGACGGGAAGATCCGGGTGACCACCGAGGCCGACCTGGGTACCGCGCCGGCGAACGCGCAACTGGTCGAGGACGACACCGCGGGCCTTGTGGCGCTGACCGAGCGACTGGAGCAGATGGGCGCCGGGGCACCGGAGACGAATCTCACCGCCGCAGGGTGGCTGGTCGATCAGGGCAAGCCGAAGATCGGCCGGTGCGCCGAAACGGAACGGTTCGTCTCGGGGTATCGGAACCGCCAGCTGAACACCCGGCAGCGACGCGCCGTGGAGCAGGCGCTCGGCAGCGAGCTGACCTTCGTTTGGGGACCGCCGGGCACCGGAAAGACCGAAGTGGTCGCGAGCATCGTCGAGGGCTGCTACCGGCAGGGCCTGCGTGTGCTCTTTCTCGCGCCCACGCACGTCGCGGTCGACCAGGCGCTGCTGCGGATGTGCGACCTGCTGGCCCGGGAACCCGAGTTCGACTCGGGACTGGTGCAGCGCGCCGGGGACATCGCCGTGGCGTCACTCGCCGAGAAGTACGGGGAGCAGATCGACCGGAGCCGCATCGCCGACCGGCTGGCCGGCGAGTTGGACGCCGAGATCGCGCGGGTCACGACAGAACTCGCCGCGATACGCGGAGGCATCGCCCGCCACGAGGAGGCGGCGCGCGCCACCGCCGAGCGCCATGAACTCGGGCGGCGGCTGGCAGCCACCGGCCAGTTCGTCCTCGATGCCGAGGCGGGAGTGAATGCTGCTGCCAGGCAGATCGCGTGGGTCCAGGAGCAGATGGCCCAGATCGGGATCGCTTCGGGGCTGTTCGCCCAACGCAAGCAGGCGAAGCTGGATGCGCTCGACAACGAGCTGTATCACCATCGCCATGCTTGGGAGGCCTGCTCGCAGCGACTCGGAGTCGCTCGGGCCGACTATCAGCATTGCGAAACCGAACTGGCCGCCATCGACTCGGCCTTGCCGAGCATCCTGGCTCGAGTACAGGGGCTGGCTCCGGTGGCGCGGCTGCGGGAGGACGCCGACCTGCTGCAGCAGCGACTCGACGACCTGCAAAAGGAACGCCAGAAGATCGCGGACACGGTGCGGAGCCGCTGCCGGGTGCTGGGCACGACGGTGTCCAAGGCGGTTCAGACCCGCCGGCTGCTGGACGAAGTCGATGTCGTGGTCATCGACGAGGCGGGGATGGTGAACCTGCCGTCCGCCTGGTACACGGCGGGCCTGGCCCGCAAGCGGGTCGTGCTGGCCGGTGACTTCCGGCAGTTGCCCGCCGTCACCCGCGGTTCGAACAACCGCAAGGCACAGGCCCAGGACACGGAGCACTCACGGCTGTGGATGGACCGGGACGCGTTCCACGCCGCCGGGCTCGTCGATCCGCAGGGCGGCGCCCGCGTGGGCGACTCCAGGATGGTCGCGCTCAACGAGCAGTACCGCATGCGGCGGGCGATCTGCGCGGTGGTGAACGAAGTCGCCTATCCGGACGCGCCGCTGCTGACCGGCCGGCAGGAGGGGACGCGACTGCCGCCCTCACCCCTGATCGAGGGCCAGCTGGTGCTCATCGACACCTCCAGCCGGGTCCCGGACCGGGGAAGAAGGAACGCTCACACCACCAACGCCGTCCATGAAGCCGTGATCCACGAGCTGATCCGGGGCTTGCAGTACGACACGGTCCTGTCCGCCCGCAAGCACACCGTGCACGCTGAAGGGGAAGGACCGGCCGACCGACTCGCCGTCATCTGCCCTTACAAGAACCAGAAGAAGGCGCTGAACACGAGCTTGACCCACCGCTTCGGCGAGACCTACGACGGTGTGGTGGACACCGTCCACCGCTTCCAGGGAAGCCAGCGCCCGCTCGTGGTGATCGATACCGTCGCGGGAGCCGGCGACCGGCTCGGCTACTTCTACGAGGGTGTCGGGCTGTCCTCGGCAACCTGCCGGTTGCTGAACGTCGCGCTGAGCCGCGCACAGGACCATCTTGTTCTGGTCGCCAACACCGAGTTCATGCACCGCAGGCTCAGCCCCGCAAGCGAGGCCGCCCGGATGCTCGGGTACTTCGAGAAGCACGCCCAGCGGCTTCCGGTCGAGGAACTCGTCCCGGTGCGCAGCGCAGCCGACCTGAGCGGCCTGGCCCCAGAAGAACTGGCGCGGCCCGCGTTCTTCCCCGCCGACGAGGTCTCCCGCGGCGTCGAATGGGACATCACGCGCGCCCGCCGCAGCATCGACATCTACTGCGCCTTCCTCTCCGCGAACCCGGTGAGGTACTGGCTCCGGCGTCTCGAACCGCGCATCGCCGCCGGCGCGCGTGTCACCGTGCACACGCGGCAGCACGAACCCGGCACGAAGGAGGCAGACCTCGTCGCGACGCTGCGGTCGGCCGGCTGCCAGATCGAGGCCCGCGAGCGCATGCACGAGAAGGTCCTGATCGTCGACGACACCGTCCTCTGGCACGGCTCCCTGAACCTGCTGGCCCACGGCGGCTCGACCGATCTGATGATGCGGATCACCGACCCGACGTCCTGTGAACGCGTGCGGCGCATCGTCGACCGCGCCCGCATGGACCGGCCCGCCCGCTCTTGGCCCCCGGCGACCCATCAATCCGCGAAGACAGTACCGGCAGATGGGATCTCCCCCGGCGACGTGGTCGATGGCCGCCTCTACCTGCGTGTGCCATATGACGAGAAGGATGAGGCCAAAAGTCTCGTGCAGGCGAGGTGGGACCCCAGGCACCAGCTCTGGCACGTCGCGGCGAGCGTCCCGAGGGCCCGCTTGAGCCGCTGGCTTCCCGAGGGCACGTGACACGCGCAAGTCGCCCCGTCTCCAACGAGACTTGCCGATCGGTCACAGCGCAGTAGCCGGTGCGCCAGCCTGAAGCTGCTTTTTGTCATGCTGACAAAAAGCTACTCTCGCCGCATGACCGACGACCACTGGACGCCTCCGACCGTCATGCTCGCGGTCGACTTGGTGATCTTGACGCTGCGCGATTCGCGCATGCACGTCCTGCTCGTGGAACGTGGCGTCGAGCCGTACAAGGGAGCCTGGGCGTTGCCCGGTGGCTTCCTGCGCCATGCGGAGGAGGACCTCACCGCCGCCGCTCATCGTGAACTGGCGGAGGAGGCCGCCATGGACGTTGAGACGCTGCATCTGGAGCATTTTGGCGTCTACGGCACCCCGGGACGCGATCCGCGCGGTCGGGTGGTGTCCGTCGCTTACCTGGCGATCGCCCCTGGGCTTCCGGAGCCGACCGCCGGCACGGACGCGGCGGGTGCCCGCTGGCAGCGCACCGATCAGGTGCTGTGCGGAGAGTTGGCGCTGGCCTTCGATCACCAGCGGGTCATTGAGGACGGCGTCGAACGCGCCCGGGCCAAGCTCGAACGATCGTCCCTGGCCACGGCGTTCTGCGCCCCGACCTTCACGATCACCGATCTGCAGCGGGTCTACGAGGCGGTCTGGGGGATATCGCTCGACCCCCGGAATTTCTATCGCAAGGTCCAGAAGTCCAGCGGCTTCATCGTCGCGGCGGACACAGATCACAAGATCACGACCGGACGTCCTGCACGGCTGTTCAAGGCAGGCGCGCGCAAGGACCTGTATCCCCCCATGGTCCGGCCGACCGAATCTCCCGACACGAAAGGGTCAGAAGGATGAGTGGCAGCACGATCGTTGTGCTCACGGCATTAGACGTTGAGTACGACGCAGTCCGAGAGAAGCTCCGCAGCCCGCGGTTGCATCGGCATCCACAGGGAACCCGCTTCGAGGTCGGCCAGCTCGACGGTGGTCGATGCCAGATCGCTCTCGGGCTCGTCGGCAAGGGCAACCAATCCGCGGCAGTACTGGCCGAACGCGCCATTGCCCAGTTCTCCCCCGCAGCACTGCTGTTCGTGGGGGTGGCGGGAGCCCTGCACTCCCACATCGCACTTGGCGACGTCGTCGTGGCGACCCATGTCTACGCCTTCCACGGCGGAACCAGCGAGGATGACGGCTTCAAGAGCCGTCCCCGTGTCTGGGAGGTATCGCACGGCGCCGACCAGATCGCCCGGCACGTTGCCCGCGAGCGGTCCTGGAAGGGGAACGGGCGTGCGAAACGTCAGCTACCCGAAGTGCATTTCGGGCCCATCGCCGCCGGCGAAGTAGTTCTCAACTCCACGGTCTCAGCGCACGCCCACTGGATCCGGCGCCACTACAACGATGCGCTCGCGATCGAGATGGAGGGGGCCGGTGTAGCACAGGCAGCGCATCTGAACAGGTCGCTTCCGGTCGTCGTGATCCGGGGCGTCAGCGATCGAGCCGACGGCACCAAGGAGACCAGCGACCGCGAGCGGTGGCAGCCGCGAGCGGTGGCCAATGCGGCGGCGTTCACGGCCGCACTTGCCGAAAGCCTCACGACGGAAGAACCGAACCGCGAGCGGCCAGAGACAACCGGACCGACGGGGAGCCCACGGATGACTGAGGCAGTCCGCAATGTCGCCAAGGACAATGCGAGGGTGGGCGTGCAGGCGGGGCACGTACACGGCGATGTGCAATTCTCGGGCGAGAAGGCCGCGCCGGCAGATCCCTTCGAAGCGATCGCGGGCCTGGCCGAACAGCTTGAGCGGGCGCGAGACGCAGGAATCATCGACGAAGACACCCATCACGCGGCGCGCGCCGAGCTCGACGGTGCCCGCGAAGCCCTGCAGACCACCCCTCGAAACACGCGTGCGGTGACACTCGCGCTCAAGAAGGTGCGCGGGCTCGTCGGAGACGTCGCCGCCTTGGCGAGCGAGGTGGCGAGCCTGTTAGGACTCGTTCGGAACCTGTCATGACCGAGCCGGAGGCGACCACCTCCAATTACGCCAAGGATTACGCCTACGTCGGGATGCAGGCGGGAACTGTACATGGCGACGTCAACATCTACTCGCCTCCCCCAGGCGCCCCGCCCTCGGAGAGATTCGAGATCGGCGTCAGGATGCTCAACGGCGGCATACCGAGCAAGGCCCGGGAGCTCATCGGCGAGGCCGTGATGGCTGCTGGTCTCACCGGTAGCCGGGTGTGCTTCCACTGGCAACTCGCCCTCGTCAGCGGCCGGGCGTGGAATGAGATGCCGGTGGAGGACATCGCGGCGCTGAATCATGCACCAAGTGCCTGTCACCTCAGCGGTGGAGACGCCTGGGCCGACGGTGTGAAGACCATCATGCGCCTCCTTGACGCTGTGGCGCACCCCAACACGGATCTTCGCCCGTTACTGAAAGACTTCGATGGTCTCAGCGACCCTCAACGCGGCATGATCCTCCGGCACCTGGAGCCATTCCTCGACGGGCCGGTGAAAGATGAGATGTGGCGCCGTGCTCTGGAAGAGGCCCGGCAAGACCAGATGGCGGAAGGCCGCACCGAACGCGTCTGGAAGTTTTTCCAGCCCGACCCTGCTCACCCCCGGTTCCGCCCGGCTCGACCTCCGACCATACCAACCGGCACCTGGGTCCGGGCCGTAGGCACCACGATCGTCCTGGCCGGTGCAGCGGTCAACATGGCATATCTGCTCATCCGAGATCTTCAGCTGCTCACGCTGCTCGTGTACCTGCTGGGCATCGGCGGTGGCATCTGTGCTGCACGCGCGGGCGCCGAATGGCACTTCCTCACCGAGAGGCGCCGAGCAAAGGACAAGGAGTACAGACAGCCTCGAGAGCATGCACCTCGCACGAAGTCCGTCGGCTTCGTCGGCAAGGTGGACCAGCACTTCGATCACTACTTCGCCAAGTACCTACCGCGCAACACGAGCCGCTCCGCCTGGCTGGCCGGCACAGCAGGAATCCGCAGAAGCATCCGGGACGAGATCGTCGATGTCTACCGAGAGCAGCGCACCGGAGTGGAAAGGATCGCCTGGTTGATCCGTTACCGGGTGAGCGAGGTCCGTCGGCAGTGGGAGAGCGGCACACTGTGGGACTACCAGCAGGAACTTGCGGTCCCCCCGACCATCAAGATGATGACCCTGCTTGGCCTCGCCGCCCTCACCTCCGGGACGATCTGGACGGTGGGGTGCGCAGCACCGACCGCACCTGCAAGCGCAGCCGCCTCCACGTTCTCAGCACTCCTGGCCGGGGCGCTCGCCGTCCGTGCCTGGCTGCAGATCTTCGTGGAGCACCGGCGGTACGTGGCCGACAAGGCCGAGGCGACCAAAATCCAGGAGAGCTGCGAAGCGGCCTTTCGACGCTGGAAGCTCAAACTCGCCGACAAGCCGACCGATCCGGAGATGGCCGTCTGGCTGGACCGCGACCGAAAAGTACTGCTGGACGAGGCACTGCACCACTACGGCTTGACCATGAGCGACATGATCGCCCACGCCTTCATCGAAGCACCCGGGGCCCCCACCAGGCGTGCACGGGTCCGCAAAGGTCCCTGGCGCTATACGCGCTATCGCTTGCTCCTATTCCTCCTCACCAGAGACGGGGTACGCCAGCTCACCGCTGACCTCGACTTCGCGCGGGGTACCTTCCACGACCGGGCCCGCACCAACTACCGCTACGAGGCCGTTGCTGCCGTCCGGGTACGTCAAGCAGACGATGGCGACCACAGTTTTGAGCTCGCCCTTGTCAACGGAGAGCTGGTCAAGGCCGAGATGTTGGCTGCCGCAATGGAAGAACTCCAGATGGACGAGACCCTCGCCACAGTTTCAGAGACGACGCTGGACGCCGCCGGCTTTGGCCACACGCTGCGTGTCATGGAAGGGATCGCAGCAGAGGGCAAGCGGTGGATCGAACGGGAACGCCGACGAAGATAGGTGCTGTGCTCGCGGCCGCTCACGCGGAAGGTGCATGGGCTCCGCTTGTTCATCGCGTACCACGACGGCCGGTTGCAGCCACCGAGGTACTCCTGAACGGCGGGCGGTGTCCCGGTGGAGAAGCGGTGGTCGCCGAGGGCCCGGCGCCTGTGCCCGATGGGAGAGGCGTGGCACGGATCTTCGGTCTGCTCGTGCCTGTTGAGCGGCGTTTCATCTCAGAAGCGGGAGTTCCTCCGTAAGCACCTGGGCGGTGGACTCCGTCGGGCCGGAGACGGTCAGCTTCGCAACAAAGGACGGCCCATCAAGGGCTGGACGTGAGTGACAGGGACATGCCCTCACGTTCCCAGGCCCTCGGAGGACACACCGGCGGCTTGTACGAGGCAGTGAGTCCCCGGTCAGGCTTGCCCTGGCGCGCGTTGGGTAGTTACCCGGTAGCACTGCGTGGTAGCTTGACGGGGAACACAATCCGCTTATCGGCTTCTCGCTCGTGAGCGACCTGGGTTTTCGCAGGTCAGTACAGCGCTCAGACGTTGTGACCTGAAAAGCGGAAGGTCGGCGGTTCGACCCCGCCCCTGCCCACCACAGATGACCAGCCAAAAGGCCCGGAACCATTCACGGTTCCGGGCCTTTTGACGGCAACCTGACGGCAACGTCCCCTCATGACGGCTTCCATCGGCCTAGCGGACGACCGCTGTCAATGAAGTCTCGATACTCATCGAACAGCACACCTTGGTTCACCCAGCGTCCGTCGTTAGCACCTAACTCCCGTCCGGCAAGCTCGATAGCGGCTTCCGCCGACTCGGTCTCACCCACGGTTCGTGCGCCGTCTCCGTCCTCGTCCGCCTCGTAGAAGGCTGCGAACTCATCGAGCGGAAGCGCCTCACACTCTTCAACTATGTGCAGGCGAACGACGAACCCCCGGAAGCGCTTTGACGGCCATATGCAACACCAACGGAGCCCCCGCCGTCACTCTTCTTCAAAGGCCCCAAGCAGTTGCTCCACCTCCCTGCCGCGCCGGAGAGCACCAGCAGCAAATGCGGTCTTCAGGTAGCGCACAAGGTCACCCTACGAGCCTCCGAGGACGCCAAGAGCCCCAGACGTCGAGTCCGGGGCTCTGAGGTGAGGGACGTCAGCCGAGGGCATCCCCCAGCCTCCGCAGTGCCGTGCGCTTGTCGTCGAGGGACGTGTGAGCGTAGATCGTCATGGTCACCTCGATGTCGCTGTGGCCGACGATGTCGCGGACGACGTTGGGCGCGATGCCCAGGTGGAGCAGCAGCGAGACGCAGGTGTGCCGCATGTCGTGAAAGCGGACCTCGTCCAGTCCGGCCGCCGCCCGGACGCGGCCCCGGCTACGGCGGAGGTTGTTTGGCTCCATGGGTGTTCCGCGTTGGGGCGGGAAGACGAGGCCGTGGTCCTCCTAGGCGTACGCCTGTCTCGCAGGGGCGTGATGCTGAGCGGAGGCGGCTCGGTCGTGGAGTGGGTCAGTGGCAGTGTGTGTTTTTGATCATTTCGGCTGCTCGCCACGCGATCATTAGGGTGGCGGCGTTGGTGTTGGCTGAGGGGATCTCCGGGATGACCGAGGCGTCGATCACCCGGAGGTTGGCCGTGCCGCGTACCCGCAGGGACGGGTCCACGACCGCTGAGGAGTCCGCGCCCATCCGGCAGGTGCCGACGGGGTGGAACCAGGTGTTGGCCGTCCGTGCCACATACGACCGCAGGTCGGTGTCCGGCCCGGGGAGGATCTCCTCGCCGGTCCACTCCCGCAGGCCCGCTCCCGTCGCCAGCCCGCGCGAGACCTCGATCGCCCGGACGAGCGCGTCCACGTCGTCCGGCGACTCCAGGTAGTTCGGGTCGATCAGCGGCTCGTCGGCCGGGTCCGCCGACCGGAGCCGGAGGCTGCCCCGGCTGCGCGGCCGGAGCAGGCACGGATAGAGGCTGTAGGCCGGGTCCGGGGACACCGCGCCGTCGGCCGTGAGCGCCACGCTCAGCACACCGAACTGCAGGTCAGGTGAGTCGAGCGCCGGATCGGTCCGGCAGAAGAGACCGACCTCGCTGTGCTGGTACCGGCTGAGCGGGACGGGCCGGCGTACCCCCCAGGTCAGCGGCACACCGGGATGGTCGTGCAGGTTGCGGCCGACACCGGGCAGGTCGAGCAGGCAGCCGATGCCCACTGCGGCCAGTTCCGCGGACGGGCCGATGCCGGACAGCAGCAGGAGTTTGGGCGACTCGATGGTCCCGGCCGACACCAGCGCCTCGGCACCGACTCCGGCGGACAGGATCCGGCCGGCGCTCTCGTACTCGACGGCGGTGACCCGGCCCGACCCGTCGATGACGAGGCGGCGGGCCCGTGCCTGCGTCTTCACCGTCAGGTTGGGCCGCTCCCGCGCCGGGTGCAGGAACGCGTCGCCACTGCTGTGGCGGCGTCCGGCGACGGCCGTGAGCTGGTTCCAGCCGGCCCCCTCCAAGGACGCCCCGTTGAAGTCGTCGTTGTAGGAGTGGCCCGCCGCCAGCGCCGACTCCAGGAAAGCCACGGCGTGCGGGCTGTGCTCGCGAGGGAGCCTGACCTTCAGCGGCCCGCCGGTTCCCCGGTAGCGCGGGTCGCCGCCGGGGAAGTCCTCCAGCTCACGGAAGGCCGGCAGCACGTCCGCGTAGGCCCAACCGGGGTTGCCGAGCCGCGCCCATCCGTCGAAGTCGCTTCGCGCACCGCGCAGGTGGACCATCGAGTTGATCGAGCTCGAACCGCCGAGGACCCGGCCGCGCGGCCAGGCGATCCGCCGGTCCCCGGCGTGGCGCTGCCGCACCGTACGGTAGTTCCAGTCCACATCGCTGCCGATGTTCTCGGCCCACCGGGAGGTCTCCCGGATCTGCGGCCGCTCGTCGGAGCCGCCGGCCTCCAGTAGCAGGACCGTGGCGTCGGGGTCGGCGGACAGCAGGCCGGCCAGCACGCAGCCGGCCGAGCCGGCCCCGACGATCACGAAGTCGTACGAGTCACCCATGAGCGTTCCGCAACATGGCGGTCGCAGCCTCGTCCACCACGACGTCATCGTCGGTACCGGTGACGACGACGCCGTACTCGGCCCGCGCCTGAGCCGGCGACACGTATCCGGCCCGAACGTCGTTCAGGACCTTCTCGACGGGACGTTCCCGCGGGTCGCCGTATCCGCCGCCCCCACCGAGTTCGATGATGTGGGCGTCGCCGGCGGCCAGGTCGAGCGCCCCGACCTTCCCGTTGGGGAACGTGACCACCTCACCGTCGGCCCGCTCGACCCGGACGTGGTTCCGCGCCGCGGCGTGGCCGCCGTCCAGCCCCCAAGGCGCGCACGAGGTGCGCTCGATCCAGGTGTCCAGCTTGGCCGCGGTGTGCACGCGGATGCGCAGCCGGGTGCCGAGCCCGCCGCGGTGCGTCCCGGCCCCACCGGAGTCCTGGACCAGGGCGTACTCCTCGATGGTGACCATCGGATACTTGGCCTCCACCACCTCGACGGGCGCGTTGTGGGTGTCGCCGTCGTTGATGCACATCGTCGCGCTCTGCCCGTCGGCCAGGGAGGTGGCACCCCAGCCGCCGCCCTGCGGCCCGCCGTAGAACTGAAAGAACCGCCCGGTCCTCTCATCCACGCCGTAGGTGTGCGACATCCCCAGGTCGGCATGGTGGCCGGCGATGCTGATGCCGGGCATGACCTCCGCCATCGCCCGGAAGACGCAGTCGACGACGGTCATGGGATACGTCATCCACAGCCGCATCGCGGCCGGCTTGGTCGCGCTGACGACCGTGCCCGGCGGCAGCACCACCTCCAGGGGGCGCAGCGAGCCGTGGTTGATCGGATACTCGTCCGGCGAGGTGAGGCACTTGAACGCGACCTGGGCGGCCGAGCGGCCGGCCGTGGCGCCCGAGTTGAAGTAGCCCGCGACCTGCGGGCTCATCTCGCTCAGGTCGATGGTCATCACATCGTCCTCGACCACGACGCGTACCCGGATGGGGATCCGCTCGCCGACCCGCACCGCGTCGTCGTCCATGTACGCCTCGGCGCGGTACTCGCCGTCCGGAATGCGCCGTACGGCCTGCCTGCTCAGCTCTTCGCCGCGGCGGTACACGTCGGCGATGCCGGCCCGGACGACATCGGCGCCGTAGCGTTCGAGCATCGCGCGCATCCGGGTCTCGCCGGTGCGCACGGCGGCGACCTGCGCCCGGAAGTCGCCCATCGCCAGGTCCTCGAACCGGACGTTCATGGCGATCAACCGGGTCAGCTCGTCGTCCTGGACGCCCTCCTTGAATATCTTCACGATCGGGACTTGGAGGCCCTCGGAGTAGATGTCGGTGGTGGTGCCGCCGAGCACACCGCCGACGTCGATCCAGTGCGCCATCGATGAGGCGAAGGCGATGAGCTCGCCCTCATGGAAGATCGGCAGCGTGAAGATCATGTGGTTGAGGTGGCTGCCCATGATGTAGGCGTCGTTGGTGAGCAGGATGTCGCCCGGCCTGATGCCGTCCCGCCCGTAGAACTCCAGCTTCGCCTTGATGGCGTCGGACAGGCCGCCCACGAACATCGGCAGCCCGAGGCCGACCGAGATCGTCTCGCCGTCGGCGTCGAAGAGCCCGACGGTGAAGTCCTGGGCCTCGTAGATGATGAGGTTGTACGCCGTGCGCATCAGGTTCGTCTTCATCTCCTCGGTGATCGAGACGAACCCGGCGCGGATGATCTCGGCGGTGATCGGATCGATGTCGGTCACGGTCGGGCTCCGATCTCCAGCAGCAGGTTTCCGTACCCGTCGACCTCGGCGCGGTCACCGGGATGCAGCAGGGTGGTGGCGGTCGGCTCCTCGATGACGGCGGGCCCGGCGACGCCGTTACCGGCCAGCAGCGCCGCCCGCGCGTAGACCGGCACGGGGAGCGCGCCGGCGGCCGGGGTGAAGACGATCTCCCGAGTCCCCGTGCGGGCCTCGTCCACCGGGGTCCGCGCCCCCTCAGGGATCTTGGTGAGGTCGGGCTTGCGCAGCCGGCCGACCGCCGAGACCCGCAGGCTGACGATCTGCGCGGGCTCGCCGGGGGCACTGTGGCTGTAGCGCTGCTCGTGCGCGGTGTCGAAGGCCCGCTTGAGATCGTCGACGGTTCGGGTCCCGGACGGCACGTCGACCGTGACGGTGTGCTCCTGGCCGACGTAGCGCATGTCCGCCGCGCGCAGGAACTCCACCGCGCCGAACCGCAGCTCGCCGAAGGCGAGGGCTCGCTCGCACTCGTCCTCCAGCCTCCGGTACGACTCCTCGATCTCCTCGGCCGTCGTGTCGCGCAGCGTCCGCACGCCGGTCTGCACGACGTCGAGACGCTGGTCGGCCATGAGCATCCCGAGCGCCGAGAACAGGGCCGGGTTCTGCGGCACCACGACGCGCCCGATGGCCAGTTCGCGGGCGACCTGCGAGACGTGCAGCGGCCCGTTCCCGCCGTAGGCGACCAGGGTGAAGTCCCGCGGGTCGAGGCCCCGCTCGGTGGTCACCGCGCGGACGGAGTTGGCCATCGAGGCCGCCCCGATGGCGATGATCCCGGCTGCGGTGGCGGTGGCGTCCATGCCGAGCCGGCCGGCCAGCGCGCCGACCGCGCGGCGGGCCGCGTCGTGGTCGAGGTGCAGCCCGCCGGCCAGCTCACCGCTGGGCGCCAGGTGCCCGAGGACCACGGACGCGTCGGTGATCGTGGGCTCCGTGCCGCCGCGGCCGTAGCAGGCCGGGCCGGGGTCGGCGCCCGCGCTCCGCGGCCCCACGTGGACTCCGTCGGCCTCGTCGAGCCAGGCGACGCTGCCGCCGCCGGTGCCGACCTCCACGATGTCCAGGCACGGGATGCGGATCGGCAGCCCCGTGTTGTAGCCGCCGAGGAAATAGTCGCTGGCCATCGGGAACGTCAGGTCGCGGATCACCGCCGACTTCGCCGTCGTGCCGCCCATGTCGAAAGCGATCGCCTCGCGCTGGCCGAGCGCCTCGCACAGCGCGATCGTGCCGACCACGCCGCCGGCCGGGCCCGACTCCAGCATCTGCACGCACTGGCCGGCGGCCGTGGCCACGTCGGACACACCGCCGTTGGACTGCATGATCGCGAGTGCGGCCCCGGAACCGCCCGCCCGCAGCCGGTCTTCGAGCCGTCCGAGGTAGTCGCTGACCAGCGGGCCCACGAAGGCGTTCGCCACCACGGTCGAGGTCCGCTCGAACTCGCGGTACTCGCGGCTGATCTCGTGCGACAGCGTGACGTACGCGCCGGGCAGTTCCTCCCGCAGGATCTCGCCCACCCGGATCTCGTGCGCCGGGTCGCGGTAGGCGTGCAGCAGGACCACGGCCACGGAATCCACACCGAGCGCGGCCAGCTCGCGGGCGACGGCCCGGGTGCGGTCCTCGTCGAGCTCCCGGGCGGTCCCGCCGTCGGCGCGCGTCCGCTCCGGGACCTCGAAGATCATCTCTCGTGGGATCAGCGGCCGGTGCTTGGTGAAGGCGAGGTTGAACGCGTCGGGGCGGTTGATGCGGCCGATCTCGTACACGTCCCGGAATCCCGCCGTGGTGAGCAGCGCGGTCCGCGCTCCCTTGCGCTCGATCAGCGCGTTCACCACGACGGTGCTGCCGTGGATGGCGAGAACGAGATCCGGCACCGGGACGTTCGCGGCTCGCAGGCCACCGAACACGCCGTCGATGAGGTCGTGCGGTGTGCTGAGCGTCTTCCCCAGCATCAGTGTGCCCTTGACGTCGTCGTAGCCCACGACGTCGGTGAAGGTCCCGCCGATGTCGACGGCGGCCCTGATCGGCATATGGCTCCCCTTTTGGCTGATGGGCTCGTCACGGATGTCTGCGCAGTGCGATGCGTTCGAGGAGGTCGACGGCGGCGAAGACCAGGACCCCGAGCACGGCCAGGCTGATGATGCAGGCGAACAGCAGCGGCACGTTCTGGTTGCCGCTCGCCGAGATCGTCAGGTAACCGAGCCCCGACCCGCCGACGATGAACTCGCCGACGACCACGCCGATCACCGCGAAGGTGATGGCGACCTTGAGGCCGGCCAGCAGGCTCGGCAACGCGCCGGGCAGGCGCAGCAGGCGGAACAGCCGCCAGCGGGACGCACCCATCGAGCGGCCCAGTTTGACCAGGTCGGGGTCGATCGAGGTGAGGCCCAGCGCGGTGTTGACGATGATCGGAAAGATGGCGACGGACACGGCGATCAGCACATTGGTCATCAGCCCGAAGCCGAACCACACGATGAACAGCGGGCCGAGCGCCACCTTCGGCACGGCCTGACTCATCACCAGCAACGGATAGCCCAGCCGCTCCACCGCGCGGGAGAACGCCATCGGCACCGCGATCGCCACACCGAGCACGGCCGAGACCCCGAAGGCCAGCAGGACCCCGCGCAGCGTGACCCAGCTCTCCCGCAGCAGTGGCTCGCGATAGGTCGACACCGCCTCGGCCACCTGTGCCGGGGTGGGCAGCAGGTAGTCCGGCGTCCGGCCGAGCAGCACGATCCCCTGCCACACCACCACGACGAGTACGACCGCCAGCGCGTACCAGAAGGCGGTCAGCTCGCCGAGCCGTCGCGCGATCCTAGGCATCGGACGCCTCCTCGGTGCCGTCCGCCCGCAGCCTCGCCGCCGCCTCCTCCTGTCGCCCGTCGGTGAGCATGCGGCGGAGCCGGCCGGTGTACCTGACGAACTCCGGATGTTCCCGGACCTCGATCGGCCGGGGGCGCGGCAGGTCGATCCGCACCTCGCCGACGATGCGGCCCGGCCGCGGCGACATCACCACCACCCGGTCGGCGAGGAAGGCGGCCTCGTCGATTCCGTGCGTCACGAACAGCACGGAGGTCCCCGCCCGCGCCGCGAGTTCGCCCAGCTCGACGTTGAGGCCCTCCCGGGTGAGCGCGTCCAGCGCACCGAACGGCTCGTCCATGAACAGCAGCGGCGGCCGATGCACCAGCGCGCGGCAGATCGCCACCCGCTGCCGCATGCCGCCGGACAGCTCCCGCGGGTACCGCCGGGCGAATCGCGCCATCCCCACCATCTCCAGCAGCTCCCGGGCCCGCTCCCGATGGGGGGCGGTGGCCAGCCCGCGCATCTGGAACTGCAGCAGGACGTTGTCCTCGCAGCTGCGCCAGTCCAGCAGCAGGTCGCGCTGGAACATCACGCCCGCCTCCAGCAGTGGCCCGGTCACCGGCCGGTCCCCCAGCGTCACCCGGCCTCCGGTGGGGGCGTCGAGCCCGGCCATGATCGTCATCATGGTGCTCTTGCCGCAGCCGCTGGGGCCGAGCACGCTGACGAACTCACCCGGGGCGATGGTCAGGTCGACGCCGGCCAGCGCCACGATCGTCCCGTCGTCGGAGGGGAACTCCTTCGTCAGGCCCGCGACCTGCAGGGCACGGGCGCTCACACCGTCTCCACCGACCGGCCGGCGCAGGTCAGCACGTGCCGGTGCCAAGGCCGTCCCCCTTCGCGAACAGGCTGTTGTCGAAGTACTTCCGCCCGTCCTCCGGGCCGCGCAGGCCCGCGGTCCGCTTCAGGCCCTCGACGGCGCCCGTCCAGTCGTCCGGCGCGTTCTCCCCATAGGGCCGGCCGCTCTGCGCGGGCGAGCACATGAAGTCGAGGACGGACTTCAGCGTGCCGAGCGATTGCCGGGGATTGAGCTCGGGGTGCTCGGCGGTGATCGCCTTGATGGCGGCGTCGGGGTCCTTCTTGGCCGCCTGGAAGCCGCGCAGCGTGGCACGGGCGAAGGCGCGGACGAGTTGCGGCCGGTCCCGCAGCGTCTCCCTGGTGACCACCAGGACGTAGTCGGGCGGGTTGAAGCCGACGTCCGACTGCATCAGGACCTCCGCCGGTCGCCGCTGCGTCTGCGGCACGAAGTACCGGACGGTGTACATGGCGTCGACCTTGCCGCTGACGTAGGTCGTGACCAGTGCGTTGGCGTCCGCGACGACCACCTCGACATCGGACTTGGAAAGGCCCGCCGCCGTCAGCGCCGCGTACATGTTCTGCTCCACCAGCGCGGAGACCGCGACGGACCGGCCGCGCAGGCCCTTGATCGACGTGATGCCGGAATCCTTGGGCACGAAGAACCCGAAGCTGCTCCGGCCCAGGTAGGTGGCGGCGCTGGTGAGCTGCTGTCCCTGCCCGATCGCCATGATCAGGTTGGTCGCGGCGGCCATGCCGAAGTCCGATCCGCCGTTGCCGACGTCGGTGATGGTCTGCCCTGAGCCCTTGCTGTCGCGGATCTCGACGTCCAGGCCCTCCTCCTCGAAGTAGCCGAGCTTGTCGGCGTAGTACAGGGGCGCGTCACCGCCGCTCGTCACGAACGGGCCGCGATAGGTCACCTTCGTCAGCGGCTTCCCGCCGGCCCCGTCGGCACCGCCGCAGCTGACGCTCGCCATCAGCAGGGCACCCAGCACGACTCCGGCCATGACACCGTTCCGCCCGGTTCTTCCGGAGAGGACCACCGCCACCACCACCCTTCCCCTCGGGGTTGGCTACATCTAAGGAGTAGTTGTATCCAACTTTGAGTTTTGAATGTACAGTTACAGCGCGAGGATGTACAGACTCGGTGTGAGTTGCCGGTGACGAGAGGACTGGGCGTGCGACTAGGCACTATTCGGCTGGACGAGGGCGCGACCGCCGCGGGACGGCTCGACGAGGACCGGATCACGCTGCTGCCGTACGAGGACGTGGGAGCACTGCTCGCCTCGGGTCCGGGCTGGCGGGAACGGGCCGAGGGAGCGGACGGTCGTCCCGTGCCGGCGTCGGGGGCCGACCTCGCGCCCGTAACGCCGCACCCCGAGAAGATCCTGTGCGTGGGAGTCAACTACCGCGACCACATCGCCGAGGTGGGGGCCGAGCCGCCGGAGCACCCGACGATCTTCGCCAAGTACGCCCGCAGCCTCATCGGCCCGTACGACGACATCACGCTGCCGACCGGCTCCGACGCCGTGGACTGGGAGGTCGAACTGGGCGTGGTGATCGGCGAGACCGTCCGGGACGTGCGCGCCGACCGAGCATGGGACGCGATCGCCGGCTACACCATCGTCAACGACATCAGCATGCGCGACTGGCAGTTCCGCACGTCGCAGTTCCTGCAGGGCAAGACGTTCGAGGCCAGCACCCCGGTCGGGCCCTACCTCGTCACGCCCGACGAGGTGGGACACGCGCGGGCGTGCGTCCTCACCTGCGCCGTGGACGATGACGTGATGCAGAAGTCGGTCACCAGCGAACTGGTCTTCTCGGCCGCCGAGATCATTTCCTACATCAGCTCCTTCATCACGCTGGTGCCCGGCGACCTGATCGCCACCGGGACGCCCGGCGGCGTCGGCGGTGCCCGCAAGCCCCCCGTGTACCTCGCGCCCGGCCAGACGGTCACCTCGCGTATCGACGGCCTCGGCGAGCTGGTCAACCGCTGCGTCGCGCCCACACCCGCCCCCGCGGGCCGCTAGAGGAGCGCATGCCGATGCAGGTGATCGAGTTCTTCGACAGGGGCGTCCTGATCAACCCGGACGGCATCGCCTTCGTCCGCCCGGACGGCACCGAAGCACTGACATACGCGGAGGCCGACGACATCACCCACCGGGTCGCGGCGGCACTGCACCGCGACGGGATGGGGCAGGGCACGCCGGTCGCCGTGCTCAGCGCCAACGCCCCGCATCTCTTCCCGATCGTCCTCGGCGTGCTGCGCGCCGGTTGCGCCTGGGTGGCGCTCAACGCGCGGGCGAGGCCGCAGGACCTGATCGGGCTGCTGCGGCTCGTCGGAGCGCGGGCACTGCTGCATTCCGACGAGCTGGCCGAGGTCGCCGACCGGATCCGCGGCGAGGTCGAAACGCTCGGCCGCGCCGTCCCGATCGACCGGCCGGAGGGCTGGCTCGCCCCGCCCGGCACTCGCGTGCCGCTGCCGCCGCTGGACCCCGAGGCGGTGGCCGGCTACTTCGGCACCGGTGGCACCACGGGACGTCCCAAGGCCGTCGAGGTCCCCAACCGGGCCTTCGAGACGATGATCCACGCCTTCAACGCGCACCTGCCCGAACACGACCCCGTCCACCTCGTCGCCGCCCCGATGACGCACGCCGCCGGGACACTGGTCTTCCCCGTCCTCGCCGCCGGTGGGCGCAACATCGTGCACGACGGGGTCGCGCCCGGCGAGATACTCGAATCGATCGAGCGGAACGCGGTGACCCGGCTCTTCCTGCCGCCGACCGCGATCTACGCCCTGCTGGACCACCCGGACGCAACTCGCCGCGACCTGTCGAGCCTGCGCTATTTCCTGTACGGGGCGGCTCCCATGTCGGTGACCAAGCTGGAGGAGGCGATGGAGGTCTTCGGCCCGGTGATGGCCCAGTTCTACGGGCAGACCGAACTGCCCATGATGTGCACGTTCCTCGGCCCCGGCGAGCACGCGGCGGCGCTGGCCGAGCCCCGGCTGCGCGGCCGCCTGGCGAGCTGCGGCCGGCCCACCCTGGTCGCCAACGTGGCCATCGTGGACGACGAGAACGCCCCGGTGCCCACGGGTGAGCGGGGCGAGATCGTCGTACGCAGCTCACTGCGGATGAAGGGCTACCACCGGGCCGCCGACCAGACCGCCGGCGTCCGGCTACCCGGAGACTGGCTGGCCACCGGCGATGTCGGGCACCTCGACGCCGACGGCTACCTCTACATCGTCGACCGCAAACGCGACCTCATCATCTCCGGTGGCTTCAACGTCTTCCCCAGCGAGGTGGAGCAGGTGATCCTCGGCCATCCGGCCGTCCGGGACTGCGCGGTCATCGGCCTTCCCGACGACAAGTGGGGCGAGCGGGTGACGGCCGTCGTCGAACTCAAGGCCGGCGCGAACGCCGATCAGGCCGAGCTCATCGCGGCTTGCAAAGACCGCCTCGGCGGCGTCAAGGCGCCCAAAGAGGTCATCTTTCGCGAGCTGCCCAGGTCACCGGTCGGCAAGGTACTTAAACGAGAGTTGCGCGACGCATACTGGCGCGGCCGAGAGCGCAAGGTGTGACCGCAATTGGCTGCAATACATGCGACACTGTGTACAAGAAATTTTGCTTTCAGCAATTCAACCAGCGGCGGATCTGAACGAGGTACGAGCCCGTGAGCACAAGCTCCGCGGAAAACAAAATAGGCGCGGGAACACGAAACGTGCATCACACCCTGCGGCGACTCATCCTGGAGTGCGAACTTCCGCCCGGCGCCGAGATCTCCCAACTCGAACTCAGCCGCAAGCTCTCCGTGAGTCGCACTCCACTGCGCGAAGCGCTGCGCCTCCTCGAAAGCGAGGGCCTGGTGGAGGACAGCGGCCCGCACCGCTCGGTCAGAATCAGTTCGTTGAGCATGAACGACCTGGACGACCTCTACTCGCTCCGCGTCATGGGCGAGGGCCTGGCGATCTGGCTCACCGTCCCGATGCTGCGCGCCACGGACTTCGAGCAGATGGAATGGGAACTCGAACACGCCGCCCCGGGCGGCGACACTGAGGCGCACCGACGCTTTCACAGTATCCTGCGAGCCGGTGCCGGGCCGCGGCTGCGCGACCACCTGGAGCGGCTTTTCGACCACGCCGAGCGCTACCACCGCGCCTACATGTTCCAGGAACAGGACAGCGACAAATTCGAGGCCAAACTTGAGGAGCACCGGAATCTGATGGACGCCTGCCGGACCCGTGACCGGCACCGCGCCCGCGACCTGCTGGTCGACCATATCGCCGGCACGGCCATCGCCCTGATGACCGCCGAGCGGCATGCCCCCTTCTCCCTCCCCATCGCCGTGGCCATGGCCAAAGCCGGCGGAACAGCGATAGACCCGTGATCCCAGCGCGTACAGCCGCTCGCCAACGGCCCGCACCCGGTCGACCGTGAGCGGGCCGTCATCTCCGCTGCGTCCGGCTACCGGTTCAGTGCATAGGCCAGCACGACCGCGCCGTTGCCGATCTCGGTCACTCCCACCAGGTCCATGGCGGTAGGGCTGATGCCGGACAGCAGCGACTCACCGGAGCCGGCGACGAATGGCGAGATGCCCAGATGGAGCTCGTCCAGCAGACCCGCCTCGGCCAGCGCCCGGCTGAACGGGCCGTTGCCGTACTTCACCAGCGTGCCGTCGCCGGACTCTTTGAGCCGGGCGACGGCGTCCACCGCATCGCCACCGAGCACCTCGGCGTTCCACGTGGTCTCGGTCAGCGTGGTGGAGGCGACATGCTTCGGCAGCGAGTTGACCTTGTCGGCGAGGTCGCCGGTCATGTCCGGCCACGTTCCGGCGAAGTTCTCGTAGGTCACCCGTCCCAGTACCAGGCCGGCCGCCGACTCCAGCAGCCTGAGCTGGTAGGCGATGTGGTTGTCGTGAGAGGGGACCTTCATCTGTGCGGCCCACCAGTCGTCCCCGGAGTGCCTTCCATCGATCGAGAGGTGGTCGTATTCGATCAGTTTTCGCATGCCGGGAAGGCAATCATCCGGCTGATCCGCCCGTCTTGTATCGAAGCGAAACCTCGGCGGATCGAAGCCATCGGCGAGCCGATGGCCGGGTATCAGAACGCGAGAAACGGGACGCCGGACCTCAACTCACCGGGGGTGTGGCCGACGGCCCACCGCATCGCCCGCGCGAGCTGCGGTTGGTCGTAGTAGCCGGCGGTAGTCATTACGTCGGCGATGGATCTCCCCGTTGTGAGGAGCCGCGCGGCGTACTGTGCCTGCTCGATGCTGGCGAGCTTGCGGCGCGAGATCCCGACCGCCCGGCGGAACCGGATCTGCGCCATACGCTGCGACAGGGCGCGTGGCCGCTCGCCGTGCCGGATCTCGTCGACGAGCGGGTCGAAGATCAGCAGACCTGCCCGCACCAGCCTGTCGACGAAGACGTCGACGTTCTGCTCGGTCGGCATCTCCCATGCCCGGTTGTCCAGCAGGATCCGGTCGCCGTGCAGGGTCGGCAGCAGGACATCGTTGAGGTCGGCGAGACCGCGGGGAGGGAACAGCGGAAGATAGGCACCGAGCCGCAGGTCGACACCGAAGAACTCGCAGCCCTCCGGGCAGATCAGCGGCGTGGCCTTCGTCTCCGGTCCGCGAAGGTGCACCGTCAGCCTGTCGGCGGCCCGCGCGAACGCGATCATGGACGAGCCTTTGACCACCGAGGTGAAGCCGGTCGCGGCGTCACAGCGCGCCGACCACACCCGTTGCACCAGGGGGAGATCGCCCGCGACTTCATCGAAGATCAACCCCATATCGGCTGGAGTCTAGGTGACGCGGCCACGTCGCGGTGCCCGCGAGCCATGCCACAGCATCCGCGACGGATGGTCAGGTCGTCCACACGGAGGAGTCGGCGCCGCCTACCACGCGGCCTCGCTTGATGGTGGTCCGTTCTTGTTGTCGCCTCCGGCGGCGACGGTGACGCCGCGGGCGAACAGGGCGTGGAGGCGGGCCACGCCCCTGCCGAAGGGAGAGGACGGCTCCCCGACCAGGAGCAGGTTGCCCATCGGGCAGACGCACAGGTCGATGCGGGCGGCCAGGACCGCATCGATGACCTCGGCGGCGGCCGAGGCGTCGTAGGCGTCGAGGGCGCAGCAGTGGCCCGCGCGGACGCGGCCGGTGAGGCCGGCCTCCGCGGTCTCGCGTGCGAGCTTCTCCAGGTCGCGCTGCCCTGGGTCGTAGCTGTAGTCGCAGTGGACGTCGAGGTCCGCGCCGGTCTCCGCGGCCAGTTCGACGAGCAGGTCGATGTGCCGGTGCCGGTCGCGGGGCTCCTCTACGTCGGGGGCTCCGCCGAGCACGTCGGCGCCTGAGGTGAGGGCTTCGCGGAGGGCGGGGTGGGGCGGTCGCCGATCGCGGCGACCCGCCCGTCGGCCAGGTGGACGTCGACCGGGTCGGTCGAGTCGAGCAGGCGGGCGCCGCGGATCAGCAGGGGTTCAGGTTCCGGCGGCATCGGACCGTCCTTGTTCGGTGCCGAATCCGTCCAGCGCGCTGCGCTCGTCGAGGGTGTCCAGTTCCTCGAACAGCGTGATCTGCACGTCGCCGGGCGCGTCCAGCCGGGCGTTGAGCGACCGCCAGGGGGTGACGGTGGGCGGGGCGACGGACGCGGCGCCCGCGTCCAGCAGGCGGTCGTTGACCGAGCGGGTGTCGCCGACCTCGAAGGCGACCCGGAACTTCGGCGCGACCTGGCGGCCCACCTCCACCTCGTCGATGAGCCGCTTCTGCGCGGGGTTGGCGATCTCCAGTGTGGCCCGGCCGGCGCCGGGGGTCACCACCGGGTGATGAGCGGCATTTCCGGTTCGTGCCGCCGCCAGGCTTCGGTGAGGCGGGCCAGGCGGGCGGGGGCGGCGATGCCGTGCACGGTCGCGATCCTGCCGTCGGTGATGTCGAACGCCACGACGCCGACGACCCGGTCGCCGAGCACGAAGAGGATGGCGGGGGTGCCGTTGACGAGCGCGTAGTAGATGCCGGGTGTGCCGCCGAGTCGCCGTTTCGCGGATGCGGGCTGGAAGCCGGCCCGCGCGATGGTGGCGATGCCCTGCGGAGTGTCGTAGCGCAGCAGCGTCCTGGTCAGCCCGGCGCCGTCGGAGATCGCGGTCGCGTCGTCGGTGAGCAGTGCCATCAGCCGTTCGGTGCGGCCCGAGGAGGCGGCGGCGAGGAACTCCTCGACGATCCTGCGGGCGGATACGGGGTCGACTTCGCCGCCGCGGCGGCGCGCGGCGGTGATGCGGCGCCGGGCCCGGTGCAGGTGCTGCTGGCTGGTGGACTCGGTGATGCCGAGGATCTCGGCGATCTCGGCATGGCCGTAGGAGAACGCTTCGCGCAGCAGGTAGACGGCCCGCTCAAGGGGCGCCAGCCGCTCCAGGAGGGTCAGCACGGCCAGGGAGACCGCTTCGCGCTGCTCGACGGTGTCGGCCGGGCCGAGCATCGGGTCGCCCTCCAGGAGCGGTTCGGGCAGCCAGGCGCCGACGGAGCGTTCGCGGCGGGCCCGCGCCGAGCGGAGCCGGTCGAGGCACAGGTTGGTGACGACCTTGGTCAGCCACGCCTCCGGCACCTCGATCCGCCGCCGGTCGGCCGCCTGCCAGCGCAGGAACGCATCCTGCACGGCGTCCTCGGCGTCGGCGGCCGAGCCCAGCAGCCGGTAGGCCAGTGCGGCCAGCCGGTTCCGGCTGGCCTCGAACCGGCCGGTGTCGAAGCGATCGGTGGCGGTGCCGTCCACGTGGACCAACCTAGGCGGCTACGCGGCCGACTTCTCGGCGGACGCGGTCTCCTGCTCGGCGACCGCACCGGGCGCGGCGGTCAGGCGGCGCCTGCGCTTGGGCAGGCCGAACGTGGGATGCGAGGTGCCC
The DNA here is from genome assembly GCF_004349245.1 of Actinomadura sp. 6K520. GTDB lineage: Bacteria > Actinomycetota > Actinomycetes > Streptosporangiales > Streptosporangiaceae > Spirillospora. The sequence goes on from NZ_SMLC01000028.1 coordinate 46,525, forward strand.
CACAGCGCCCCCCTTTGGATGCCCTCCTTGACCCGCACGGCCGTCCGGCCGCCCAGGTACCTCGGCTTCGCCCGCGCAGCACCGTCGATCAGCTGCAGTATTCCGTCCCTCCGTCCGAGGCTGATGGCGTTGTACCGGTAGACCAGCTTGATGTTCGCGATCTCGCGGCCGGTCAGCCGTCCCACGATCGCCTCGATGGCCTGCCGGCCGGTGTAGCCGGCCGAACCGCAGTTCATCGGCAGTTGCCGGCCGTTGTCACCGAGGGTGTGGACGCAGTCGCCGACGGCGTAGACGTCCGGGTGCGAGACCGACCGCATGGTGCGGTCGACGACGATCTGACCGTTCTCGGTGACCTCAAGACCTCCGGCGGCGGCGATGGGGCTGACCGCGAACCCGGCCGTCCACACGGTCGCGTCGGACGCCAGGACGGTGCCGTCGGCGCACAGCACCCGCGTGGCCTCGACGGCCTCGACGCCGGTGTGCTCCAGAACGGTGACTCCCAGCCGGTCGCAGGCCCGGCGCAGGTGGCCGCGGGCTCCGGCGGAGAGCCGGGCGCCCAGCTCGCCGCGGGCGAGAAGCGCCACCGACAGGCCGGGCCGGGATTCGGCGATCTCGGCGGCGGTCTCGATGCCCGTCAACCCGTCGCCGACGACCAGCACCCTCCCGCCTCCGCCCCGCCCGTCCAGGTGGTCCAGGCGCTCGCGCAGGCGCAGCGCCGAGGGCCGTCCGGCGACGTCGAAGGCATGCTCGGCCACGCCGGGGACGCTCTGGTCGGCGACGCGGCTGCCGAGCGCGTACACAAGCGTGTCGTAGCCGACCTCGGCGCCGCCGTCGGCGTCGGCCACGGTGACGACCCGGCGTTCGGGGTCGATGGCGGTGACACGGGCCAGGCGCAGTCGTATCCCCGTGCCCGCGAAGACGTCGGTGAGCTCCGGCGCTTCGATCTCCCGGCCGGCCGCGAGCTGGTTCAGCCGCTGCCGCTGGACGAAGTCCGGCACGGCGTTGATCACGGTGATCTCGGTGTCCGCCGGGGACAGCCGGCGGGCCAGGTTCCCGGCCACGTAGGCCCCGGCATAGCCGGCGCCGAGGACGACGATGCGGTGCTTCATGCGCTGCTCCTCTCGATTCGCTTGCTCTCGGTGACTTGAGCGGAGCAGCGCCCCGATCCCTGACAGGAACTTCGTATGGCGTGGGTCACAGCGCGGCGGGAGCCCGGCGCCCGGCCGTCATCAAGGGGCTGCAACGGGGCTGGCGCCGTCCGAGGCGCGGTGGTGGAGTGACGGGGTGAAGAAGCGCAGACGGCGGTCCACGGCGCAGGAAACGGCCCTGCCCGTACGTCACCACGCCCGCATCGCCGCGGCCCGGCGCGGCGATGTACGGGTGAGCGCCTCGATCGGTCCCGGCGGTGAGGTCATCGCGCTGTGGACGGCCGCCGCCGACGTGCGGGCCCTGACGTCATCGATGACGGGGCCGGGCGGTGTCGCCTTCCCCGATCCTCGCGCCGCCCGCCCGGTGACCGCCCGCGTGACGGTGCACTCGCCGGCGCCGACCGGCGTGACCACGCTCCACGACTTCCCGCTCGCGTACCCGGCCGTCCAGCCGCTGCCGGACGGCCGGGTCCTGGCCGTGGGCGCCAGGGCCCGCCGGCACCCGGACGGCCCGGACCGCAACGCGATCATCTACTCCGCCGACGGAGCCGCGCTGGCCGCCGAGACGCTCGGCGACGGCATCGGGCACGTCTTCACCACCGGCACCGGCCACGTCTGGGTCGGCTACTTCGACGAGGGCGTCTACGGCAACCTCGGCTGGGACGGCACTGACGGCCGGGAACCGGTCGGCGCCTGCGGGCTCGCACGCTTCTCCCCCGACCTGAAAGCCGACTGGCGCTTCCCCTCCAACGACAACCCGTGGGGTGTGATCGACGACTGCTACGCACTCAACGTCGACGCCGAGACCGCCTGGACGTGCTACTACTCCGGCTTCCCCATCGTCCGCGTCCACGACGGGGCCCTCACCGGCTGGCACGGTGACGGCACCGTCACAAGCGCCCTCATTACCGACGGCTCACGCATCGCCCTGTACAGCGCCGGCCGCAACCGCCTGACCGCCGGGCAACTCACCGGCGCCCGGATGCGGAGCACCGGACGGTACCGGGTCGTACTCCCCAACGGGCGGGACCTCCCCGGCGACGCGCTCGCCATCGGGCGTGGCCCCGACCTGCACATCCTCACGTCCGGCAACTGGTACCGGCTCAACCTCCACGACGTCCCGTGACGCCGCTACGATCCGGAGCGCCTCGGCGGGGTCGATGCCGATCCGCCTGGCGCATCCCGCCACCTCCCGATGTCAGTCCCGGGTCGGGAACCCGACGAGCCGGGCGCTGTCGTTCCACAGCGCGCCGGCCAGTTCGTCGCTGCGTGCGAGGGGCGAGGGGGCGGTCCAGGTGAGCCGGCCTTGTCTCAGGGCGGCGTACGAGTGGCCGTCCGGGGGGGTGGCGAACCGGCCGAGGACCAGGTCGGCCAGGGCCTCACCGGCGGCGGTTCGGCTGTTGAGCACGGGGTTCAGCCTGCGCAGGGGCCGTCCGAGCATCGGGGTGCCCAGCAGGGACCAGGCCGTCCGCAGGGGCGGCGACAGGTGGTTCGCCAGTCCGGTGCCGAACACCTGACCGGGGTCGTAGGCGAGCACGGTGAGGCCCCGGCGCCCAGTGTCGAGGTGGCCGGACAGTGCCCGTGCGGTGAGGACGGCGCACAGCTTCGACGCGGTGTAGGCGTGCTGGCCCGCCGTGCGCGGCCGCTGGGCCAGGTCAGGGTCCCGGTCAGGATGGGCCAGCAGTTCGGCGTCCGCGTGCCGCGGGGTGGCGAGCCCGGCGCCGGTGGCGGGATCGTGCGTGCCGCTGCTCGTCAGGACGACGGTCGCGTGGTCCGCGAGAGCGGGTGACAGCAGTCGCAGCAGCAGGTAGTGCGCAAGGTGGTTGACCGCGAACGTCGTTTCGAAGCCGTCGGCCGTCCGGCCGGTGACGTCGGGGAGGATGACGCCGGCGTTGAGGACGAGCGCGTCGATCTGTGCGCCGCCGAGCCGTTCGAGGGTCGAGGCCGCGAACGCGCGTACCGAGCCGAGTGACGTCAGGTCGAGCGGGATCGGGTCGCCCACCGGTGCCGCCCGGCGCGTTCCCAGGATCAGGCGGGTGTCGCCGGAGTGCGTCAGCCGCCGGGCGGTGATCGTCCCGAATCCCGAGGTGCCGCCCGTCATCACGATCGTGGCCCCGCCACCGTCTCCGGGACCGGTGGCGGGGGTCGGCGGAGTCATGTCGCGGGCGTCCGGGTCGCGGCCTCGACGACATGGCGCAGCGTCTCGTCGATACCGGTGCTCCCCGCGAGTTCGCGGTCGCCTCGGGGGCGGAACAGGCCGCGTTGTTCCGCGTCGTACAGGGCCGCGAGTTCCTGTGCGAACGGCAGGGGAAGGCCGGCGTCGAGCATCGCGTCGATCCAGCCGGCCTTGGGGATGGTGACCACCTGGAGCGGCTTGCCGAGCACGGCCGCCAGCCGCTCGGCGACCTCCCGTTCGGTGTACTCGGGGGAAAGGAGGTCGACGGTTTCGCTGGTCGACGGTGGCGCCAGCAGTGCCGCTGCGGCGACCTTCCCGATGTCGCGAGTGGCGATCATCGGGGTGCGGACGTCGGCGTCCGCGCCGAAGACGGGATAGATCCCGCCGTCCAGCGCGGCGGGGAGGACCGTCTCGACCTTCTCCTGGAAATGCGGTGGCCGGAGCGCGGTCAGCCGCACGCCGGTCCGGCGCAGCCGGTTCTCGAGATGGTGCAGCCAGCGGACCGGCCCGGTGCCTTCGGGGAGGTCGGCGCCGATCGAGGACAGCATGACGGCATGGCCGACAGCGCTGTCGCCGACCGCGCCGGCGATCGAATCGGCCAGCCCGCGATGCTCGGCGTCACCGGCGGCCGGGATGGTCGGCAGCATGATGAACGCCCCGGCGCTGCCCTGGAGCGCCTCGGCCAGTGCCGCCCGATCGCCGAAGTCGGCGACCACGACCTGCGCTCCCCGCTGTTCCAGGGCCGCCCCCTTGGCCGCGTCGCGGACCACGGCCCGCACCGGTGCGCCCTGATCGAGCAACTCCTGGGCGACCACCGATCCGACATGCCCGGTGACTCCCGTGATCGTGTACATCGTCCTTCTCTCCTGTGCTCGCTTCGGTTCCTCTCTTTCTCCAGCCAAGCGGCACCGGGTGAGGCGATACATATCTGAGAGGCGCATATCCATGTCCGCGCGTCTACGATGAGGACGTGGACCCCCTGAGCGACCTCCTGGAGGGCGTCCGCGCACGGACCGCAGCGTTCTGCCAGGCGATCCTGAACCCCCCGTGGGCATTGCGTATCGCCGACGGCGCCGCCTTGGCCCTGGCCACCACGTTGCGGGGGCACGCGTGGATCGTGCCGGACCACGGAGAACCGACACTGATACGCACGGGTGACGTGGCCATCATCAAGGGCCCGCGCCACTACAACGTCAGCGATGACCCGGCCACCGTCCCTGACGTCATCGTCCACCACGACAACCGCCTGACCAGCGTGGACGGCACCGACATCACCGCCGCTCTGCGACTCGGACCGCGTACCAGCGGCTACACCCGCGACGGCTCGGCGATCGTCGCCAGCGGCACCTACCAGATCAGCAGTGACGTCACCGAACGACTCCTCAACGCGTTGCCCGACATCGTGCTGGTGCCCGCCGCGGAGGCCCAGAACCCGGTCATGGCCCTGCTGGCACAGGAGGTGGGCCGCGACGGCCCGGCCCAGGACATCGTGCTGGCCCGGCTGCTCGACATCGCACTCGTCGCCACGTTGAGCGCCTGGTTCGCCCGTCCGGACGCGCAGGCCCCCGGCTGGTACCGCGCGCAGAGCGACCCGCAGGCCGGTCCCGCGCTGCGGCTCATGCACGACGACCCCGCCCACCCCTGGAGCGTCGGCGAACTCGCCGCGAAAGTGGGCTGCTCCCGAGCCGCCTTCGCGCGCCGCTTCACCGCGCTGGTCGGCGAGCCGCCCATCACCTACCTGACCCACTGGCGGATGGCGCTCGCCGCCGACCTGCTCCGGACGTCCGACCTCACCATCGAGACGATCGCCCACCGGGTCGGTTACGCCAACGCCTTCGCCCTGAGCGTCGCCTTCAAGCGCACCCGAGGGGTGTCGCCCACGCAGTACCGCGCAGGTGACCGGGGCACTGGCGACGGTCCACCGGCGCCTTGAACGGGCCTGCTCAACTACTCCCCGGAGGTACTGCCCGCCCAGTTGCGCCTGGACGGGCTCGGCGGTGCCGGGCGGGCCGGTTGGGGGCGGACATACCGGGTACGGCTGACTGAAATATCCTCTATCACCTGGTCAGGGGGGATTCTCATGACCGGGACAATGCGAGCGCCCCGCAGCCGCGGCATGCTCAGCGGGCTGCTGCTGGTGCTCCTGGCAATCTGGGGCGGGCTCATCCCGTTCATCGGCCCGTACTTCAACTTCGGCTTCAGTCCGAACGAGACGTGGGTCTACACCGCCGACCGGCTGGTGTTGTCCATCCTGCCGGCGGTCGCCGTGGGGCTCGGCGGGCTGATCCTGCTGGCCACGGCGAACCGGCCCGTCGCCCAGTTCGGCGGCTGGCTCGCCGCACTCGGCGGGCTGTGGTTCATCGTCGGCAACACGATCGCCGCGCTCTGGAACATGGGCATGGGCACGCCTCTCGGTGGCGAGGGACGGCGGGTCGCCGAGCAGATGTCGTTCTTCGAGGGCCTCGGCGCCGTCATGGTCCTGCTGGCGGGGCTGGCGCTGGGCCGGTTCCTGGTGATCGGCGTCCGCGAGGCACGGCGGGCGGACCGGGAACGCCATCTCGCCGATGACCGCGCCGGCGCGGGCGACGGCGGCGAGGCGACGGCCGTCCCGGCGCAGCGGAAACGCGGCCACTTCCACCTCGGCCGGCAGAAGGCGGGAGCCACGGCGGGGAAGGACCGGCACACCACGCGTCCGCGAGGAGGCTGACCGGCGAACGCCGGACCCACGGCCCCTCCGGGTGGAGCGGGCGGTGGGCCGGGTGTGGGCGGCCTTCCGGCGCCATGACGGGTCGGATAGCGTCGCGGGATGATCGAAGAGCTGGTGGGCCGGGTGGAAGCCGGCGAGGACGCGGCCGTGGAGGAACTGGCCGATCTGGCGGCGGCCGGCCCGGCGGCGGTGGCGCCGTACCTGTTGCGGCTGCTGGACGCCGGAGCGCTGTGGCGAGCGGAGGTCCTGTACCGCGGCGCGGACGAGGACTTCCAGCGCGAGGTGGTCGCCCGGATCGATTCGGGCGCGGACCAGAGGCCGGCCATGCTGGGGTACCTGCTGGCGCAGACGCGCGGTCGTGTCGTCGAGGAGGCGTTCCGCCGCTGGACGCAGGCTCCGCCGCCCGGGGACTTCGACCCTCTCCAGCGGGGCGCGGCGGCGCTGGCCCGCGACGGCGGCTGGGAACCGGCGGCGGACGGCGTCCGGGAACTCTGCGGGTCCAGCGCGTACCGCCTGGTGCCGGGGCCGGGCGGTGATCGTCCGGAGGGAACGTGTCCGTGGTGTGCGAGTCCGCTGTGGACCGCACTGGACGTGGACACCGCCGACGCGAAGGCCGGTGCCGCGCTGGCGCACACCGGCTGGAGCGGGAGGCTGCGCATCGTCACCTGCCACTTCTGCACGTGCTTCGGCACCACCTATGCCGAGGTCACCGAAGACGGGGACGCGCGTTGGTCCGCACGCAACGTACGCCCCGACTTCCTTCCCGCCGTGCGGCCCGAGGAGCCGCCGCTGGTCGGGTTCGCGCCGGGGGAACGGCGGCCCACGCCTTACCTTTCCAGCGCTTGGAACAGGGAGGGGTCCACCCTTGGTGGATGCCCGGACTGGATCCAGGGCCCCGCTTACCGCGACTGCCCGAACTGCGACAGGGCGATGGACTACGTCGGCCTGATCGGCGGCGCCGACCTGCATGAATACGGCGAAGGCGCCTACTACCTGTTCCTGCACGCGCCATGTGGGCTGGCCGCTGTGGAGTACCAGCAGAGCTGACGAGCGGCGCGTGCCGCGTTCGCCGCCCCGGGCTAGAGAGTGATGGCGACTTTGCCGCGGGCGTGGCCGCGTTCGATGTAGCGCAGGGCCTCGGGGATCTCGGCGAACGGGTAGGTCCGGTCGATGGCGGGGGTGACCTCTTCCTTCTCCATGAGGTCGGCCAGGAGGCGCAGGTCCGCGGCGTTGGGTTTCCACTGGACGGTGGCGATGCGCTGGCTGACGAAGGGGGAGAGCAGGGCACCGCGGAGTTGCTGCGCCGCCGGGCCCAGCAGGCGGCCGCGGCCGGAGGCGATGCCGCCCACGAGGACGAGCGTCCCTCTGGAGGTCAGGGGGCGTCGTAGGTGGGCCAGGGAGCGGTCACCCACGATGTCCATGACCAGGTCGTACTGCCCCTTTCGTTCGGTGAAGTCGTCGCGGGTGTAGTCGACGACGTGGTCCGCGCCGAGGGAGCGGACCAGGTCGATGTTGCGGGTGCTGCACACGCCGGTGACCTCCGCACCGAACGCCTTGGCGAGCTGGACGGCGAACGTGCCGATGCCCCCGGAGGCCCCGTTGACCAGGACCCGCTGACCGGCGGAGATCCTTCCGACGTCCCGCAGCCCCTGCAGCGCGGTGGTCGCGGCCATCGACACCGACGCCGCCTGCTCGAAGGTGAGGCGGGCGGGCTTGACGGCCAGCCTGTCCCGCGGGACGGCGGCGGCCTCGGCGAACGAGCCCAGCCGGACCTCCCCGAAGACCTCGTCGCCGGCGCGCAGGTCCGGCACGCCGTCGCCCACCCGCTCGACGACTCCGGCGAGGTCGGCGCCGAGGACCAGGCCCGGTTTCGGCCGCCGCAGCCCGGCCCCGCTCAGCCGCACCAGCTTCGGGTCGGCGTGCAGGTGGCGCCAGTCGTAGGGGTTGACGGACACCGCGCGGCCTCGGACGAGCACTTCCCCGGCGGCGATCCCGGGCTCGTCCATGTCCGTGAGGTGCAGGACGTCGGGCGGTCCGTAGCGGTTCCAGCTCCAGGCTTTCATCGGACGTCCTTCCGGGGGGGTGGGGGGCGGCCGCAGCCGTCATACGACGTAAGGTTCTCTTATCTCGTAAGGTAATCGTACGCCGTAAGGCGGTCAAGGGCGGCAGCGGAAACGGACTCGGCCGGTGACCGGCAGTGCGGGGCGCCCGCGGGGCTCAGGCGCCTTCGGGAAGGTCAGGAACCGGCGGCGCGGCGCCGCTCCAGCCCGTCGAGGATCAGATCCAGCGCGAACTCGAATTCGAACTGGTCGTCGCAGAAGCCCAGGATGCCGTCCGGGTCGTCATGGACGGCGTCCGCCAGCATCCCGACGATGTTCGGGAACCGGTCGGCCAGCTCCGCCATGAGCGCGGCGGCCTCCTCGTCCGCGGTCTGGGCGCCGTCGGGCCGGAACAGTTCCTGGGAGAACCCGAGGGCGCGGCTGCCCAGGACGTGCAGCGCCCGGTGGGCCAGCTCGAACGAGAACCCGCCCGCCCGCAGGATGGCGACGACCCGGTCGTAGTAGGCGATGACCAGCGGATTCGTGGTGGTACGGCTTTCGAGCACCCGCGGTGCCCAGCCGTGGCGGAGGAAGACCTCCCGGGCGGCGAGGATCCGGGCGCGCAGTGCCGCCCGCCAGTCCGTCTCGGGGGACGGAGCCTCGACCTCGTCCGCCGCCGCGATGACCTCCCCGAGGACCACCTCGGCGACGCCGTCGAGGACGGCCTCCTTGTTCGCGACGTGGTGGTACAGCGACATCGCCTCGACCCCGAGCTCCTGCGCGAGCTGGCGCATGGTCAGCGAGTCGATGCCGTCGCGGTCGGCGAGCCGCACGGCGGCGCGCAGCACCCGCCTCCGGTTCAGCGGGATGCGCGGCTGCTCGGTCAGCTCGTCGGCGTCGGTCGTCGGTGGGCTCATGGGATCTTCCTCCCGACGCACCTTACCCGTACACGGTAAGTCTCCCCCGAGGGCCCGGGCAGCGCACCGGCCGTCGGCACCGCGCGCAGACGTCGGGCCGGTGGGCAGAATCCCTGTATGACTCAGACTGTGAACCTGCCCGGCGGCACCGTACTGCCGATGATCGGTTTCGGAACCTGGCAACTGGGCTCCAAGACGGCGTACGAGTCGGTGCGTGCGGCGCTCGACGTGGGCTACCGGCACATCGACACCGCGACGCTGTACCGGAACGAGGCGGACGTCGGCAGGGCCGTGAAGGACAGCGGCATCGACCGGGAGCAGATCTTCATCACCACCAAGCTCCGCCCCCAGGACGCGCGGCATGCCCGCAGGACCCTGGAGTCGAGCCTCCGCCACCTCGGCACCGGCTACGTGGACCTCTGGCTGATCCACTGGCCGACCGGCCCGGACGATCTCGTCCCGACCTGGGAGGAACTGCTACGGGCCAAGGACGCGGGCCTGATCCGCAACGCCGGGGTCAGCAATTACAGCCCGGCGCAGATCGACCTGCTGACCGAGGCCACCGGTCAGCAGCCGCCGGTCAACCAGATCCCGTGGAGCCCGGCGGAGCACGACCCGGACCTGCTGGCGGAGCACCGTCGCCGGGGCGTCGTCGTCGAGGGCTACAGCGGCCTGAAGAACACCGACCTGAACCACCCGGTCCTGGCCGAGATGGCTCAGCGGCACGGGGTCACGCCCGCCCAGGTCGTCCTCCGCTGGCACCTGGAACACGACATCGTGATCCTCCCCAGGTCCGCACGCCCGGAGCGCATCGCCTCCAACTTCGACCTCGACGGCTTCAGCCTCACCAAGGAGGACGTCGCCGCAATCGACACCCTCACCTGACCGCGCCGCGGGCCTGTCGCCGCCGGGACCGCCGGAGGCACTGCGCGCTCGGCCGGCGGCCGTGCCGCCTACCTGAAGCGCGGCCATAGCGCCGCCGAACGAACAGTAGATCCAGGGTCGGAACCGTTCAAAGAAACGGTTCCGACCCTTTTACCTGCCCAGGCAAGCTCGCGAAAAGAGTCATGCACAGACCTCCCGAAACCCCTCTGAGCTGCGGTTCGCAAGTCCCATGCATCCATGTCATGCCGTTTTACATAAGCAAAACGGCATGACAGTACGGGTTGTTCATCGGACGCCTGGGGAGGGGGATGCGGAATACGCAAATCCCCGGCCACACCATCGAGAAAGGGGAAGTGACCATGAGCGGTAACGTGCTCGAGCCCGCGGCTCGGGAGTTCGCCGACGCCGCGGCCAAGCCGCCGTTCCTGTACGAGCTGGGGCCGGCGGGCGCCCGCAAGGTCCTGGACGACATCCAGGCCCCGCCCGTCGCCATGCCCGAGGTGGACGAGAAGTGGCTCACCGTGCCGGCCGAGGGCGGCGAGGTGCGGGTCCGCGTCGTCAGGCCCGCCGGGACGGCCGGCGAGGTCCTGCCGGTCGTGCTGTACATGCACGGCGGCGGCTGGATCCTCGGCAACGCCGGAACCCACGACCGGCTGGTGCGCGAGCTGGCCACCGGGGTCCACGCGGCGGTCGCCTTCGTGGAGTACGACCGGTCACCGGAGGCCCGCTACCCGGTCGCGATCGAGCAGGGGTACGCCGCCGCCCGGTTCCTGACCGCCGACGGCGCGAAGGAGAACCTGGACGCCGCCCGGATGGCGGTCGCCGGCGACTCGGTCGGCGGGAACATGGCCGCGGCCCTGACCCTCCTGGCCAAGCGGCGCGGCAACGTGCGGTTCGCGCACCAGTCGCTGTACTACCCGGTCACCGACGCCGCCCAGGACACCGGCAGCTACCGCGAGTTCGCCGCCGGCCCGCACCTGACCGCCGCGGCCATGGCCTGGTTCTGGGACGCCTACGCCCCCGACCCGGCCCAGCGCGCCGAACCGACCGCGTCCCCGCTGCGCGCCGGCCTCGACGACCTGGCCGGGCTCCCGCCCGCGTTCGTGGTCGTCGACGAGAACGACGTGCTCCGCGACGAGGGCGAGGCGTACGCCCGCAGGCTCACCGAGGCGGGCGTCCCGACCACCAGCGTCCGCTACAACGGCACGCTCCACGACTTCATGATGCTCAACCCGCTCAGCGGCACCCGTGCCACGCGGGCCGCCGTGACCCAGGCGGTCGCGGCGCTCAGGAACGCCCTGCACACCGGAAAGGCCAGCTCATGAGCAGCAACGGTCAGCCCGTCGTCGTCCTGGTCCACGGAGCCTTCGCCGAGTCGGCGAGCTGGAACGGCGTCATCCGGCGCCTGTCCGGCCGCGGACTCCGCGCGGTCGCCGTGGCCAACCCGCTGCGCAGCCTGGAGGGGGACGCCGCCTACGTGCGCGACGTCATCGGCGGCATCGGCGGGCCCGTCGTCCTCGTCGGCCACTCCTACGGCGGTCTGGTGATCAGCCGGGCGGCGGCCGGCGACTCCGCCGTCGGGTCGCTGGTCTACGTCGGGGCGTTCGCCCCCGAGCCCGGGGAGAGCGCGTTCCAGCTCTCCGGCAAGTTCGAGGGCAGCACCCTGGGCGGCACGCTGGTCACCTACCCGGTCTCGTCCGGAGGCAACGAGTTCCGGATCGACGACGACAAGTACCACCACCAGTTCTGCGCCGACGTCCCCGCCGAGGAGGCGGCCCTCATGGCGGCGACCCAGCGCCCGGTGACCGAGCGGGCGCTGACCGACGAGGTGGACGCGGACGGAGCCGCCTGGCGCACCGTGCCGTCCTGGTTCGTCTTCGGCGAGCTGGACCGTAACATCCCGGCCGAGGCCCACCGGTTCATGGCGGAACGCGCCTCCTCGCGAGACACCCGGGAGATCGCGGGCGCCTCCCACGCGCTCGCGGTGTCCCAGCCCGACGCCGTGACCGACTGCATCCTCGAAGCCGCCGGGACTAGTCCGCGAGCCACCAGTGGATAAGGGAGAAGTCCGCTTCGGTGAGGCCCGCACGCGGGTCGACTCGGTGCAGTAGCGCCCTGTTGCCATGGTGCGCTGCCACCCATCGGCGGTCGGCGCCGGTCAGTTGCCCTCGTCCGTTACCAGCGGGGGACGGGGTTGGCTTGGAGGTTGCTTTCGCCGCAGGGCCATGCGCCGGTGTCCAGCGGGGGCAGGTCGGTGTGGGCGACCACGAGTTCGGCATCGCCCTTCGCCCAGTCGGTGGTGAGGACGAAGAAGAGCCGTCCCCTCGCCAGCAGCAGCATCCGTCCGACGCCCTCCCCCTCTCCTTTCCACAGGGTGCGGAGGGACAGGTCGGTGGCGACGGTCTGGAGTTCGCCGTCCCGGAAGAGCGCGGCCCTGCCGTCGCCGCTCAGCGCCGGCCCGACGGTGTAGTAGCCCGATAGGAGGGGGCCGTCGGTCATGGTGCCGTCGCGGTGCAGCCGCCGGACTCGCTGCGGCGAGGAGTCGTTCGCCATCTCCACGACGCGGATTCTGCCGCGGCTGCTGACGAGGAGGCGGCCGTGGCTGGGCCATTCCGCGACCGTCGCGCCGTCCCGGTCGTACAGCCGTGTGGAGAACGCGCCATATCCCTGGCTGCCGACCAGGAAGGCGCCCGGTCCGGCGATCGCCCGTTCCCCTGTCGGGTGCGGCGGCGTGACCCAGACCAGTTCGCCGGTCGCCAGGTCGAGGCAGTAGCCCATGCCGATACCGCTGGACCAGTCGAGGTAGGTGGCGAGCACCCGGTCCGCCGAGACCAGCAGGCCGGAGGGGCGCTCGGGAGACAGCTCCCGGGGGCGCCACGGCGCCATCGGGGCCGGCTCCCAGTCGTTCGCCGCGCTCATCTCGACGACGCCCTCGTAAGACAGGCGCGCATCGGGCAACTCGGCCGACCAGCGCCTCGCCCCCGATCCGTTGACGCGTTCCACGCGCGCGGTGTGGTACGGCTTGCTCTGCCACGCCACCACGAACCCGTCGGCCAGGACGACGAACTCTCCGATCCGCTCGTCGGGCGCGTGGGAGAGAGCCACCTGCCGACCCGGCGCACCCGATGCCGTCGTTTCCACGAGGGCCGCGTCGTCGGCCAGCCACACTCCCCCGTCCGGCGCGACACGCATCAGGCCCGACCGGGCGTGCACGGGACGGTTCCACCGCACCCGCCCGTCCAGGCCGACCGCGCACAGGGCGGACCCCGATGACGACGAGGTCAGTGCGTAGACCGGCCCCGCCGCCCCCGCCGCGGCCAGCGGCCCGCACCGCCCGGTCAGCTCCACCCGTTCGACACTCGGCACGCGCATGATCGTCCCGATATCGGCGCCCGTCCACAACCCCCGGCGGGCGACCGGATCGGCATTACGCTGGGATCATGTCCGACGGCGAGAACCGGCCCGCCCGGATCGAGGACGTTCACGAGCTTGCGCTGGCCATGCCGCACGTCACGATCTATCCGGGGACCGAGGACAGGCCGGTCTACCAGGTGGGCGGGAAGTCGTTCGTCTTCTTCCGCACCCCGCGGCCGGACGCCGTCGATCCCGAGACCGGAGAACGCTATCCGGATGTGATCGTGTTCTGGGTCGCGTCCGAGGACGACAAGCAGGCGCTGGTCCAGGACGGGACGTCACCGTTCTTCACCACCGCCCATTTCAACGGCCACCTTTCCGTACTGCTGCGGGGGAGCCGCATCGGCGAGCTCACCAGGGACGAGCTGGCGGAAATCGTCCAGGACGCATGGCTGTCGCGCGCATCGGCCCGCCGTGCCGCGGCCTGGCTCGACGCCCATCCCCCGAAATGATCGCCGGCCCATGGGCAGGGCGTCCGCGGCCGTCCCGGCTTCGCCGGCGGATAGGCTCGGGCGATGTTCTCGCCTCAGGGGCCGTCGCTGCGTGAGCTGGCCGTCCAGGCGCTGTCCTCGGTCGAACGCGGCTACGACCTGCTCGCCCCGAAGTTCGACCACACCCCCTTCCGCACCCCGGACGCCATCCTCGACGCCACCACCGACGTGCTGCGTCCGCTCGGGCCGTTCGGCGCGGGGCTGGACGTCTGCTGCGGCACCGGCGCGGGCATGCGGGTCCTCGAACCGCTGTGCGCGGGACGGATCACGGGCGTCGACTTCAGCGGGGGCATGCTCGCGCGGGCCGCCGAGGCGCACCCGGACGCCGAGTGGGTGCGGGCCGACGTCCGGGCCCTGCCCTGCACCGCGGAGTTCGACCTCGCCGTCACCTTCGGGGCGCTCGGTCACCTGCTGCCCGCCGAGCGGCCCGCGATCTTCAGCGGGGTCCACCGGGCGCTGCGCCCCGGCGGGCTCTTCGCCTTCCCGCTCGGCGCACCGCCGCCCCTGGCCTCGGCCCAGTACTGGGCGCTGCTCGGGTTCGACGCGGCCATGCGCGTCCGGAACGCCGTCTGGCGTCCCCCGTTCGTCATGTACTACCGCACCTGCCCGCTGGGCGCGGTCCGCGACGACCTGACGGCGGCCGGCTTCACCGTCACGACGGCCCCCATGACGAGACTCGGCCGACGCGCGGACGGCACCCCCCGCTACCGCCTCGTCCTGGCCCGCAAGGAGGCGGACGGGCCGGGTTAGGGCTCCGTGGGGT
>NZ_SMLC01000290.1 GCF_004349245.1 Actinomadura sp. 6K520
GCAGCGTAAGATGTGTATAAGAGCCAGCCCCGCCGCGGGCGCCGGCTCCCCGACCCATCCCCAAGGTGCCGAACTACACCGGCTGACCGTGATCGCGGGCCCGCACGTCTCCTCCCGTCGTGCGGGCCCGCCGCGTCTCCGGTGGCTGGCCTCAGACGAACTCCAGGGGGCGGACGACGTAGTCGGGTGGGATGTCGGTGTGCATGGACTCGGTGGAGCGGTCGGGGGCGGTTTCCTCCAGGAGGGCGGCGCGGCGGACGCGGTCGGTGCGGAACACGCGGCGGCCGCCGCGCATGCGGCACCAGCCGGTCAGGTACCAGCCCTTGCCGGACGCGGTGAACGTGACGGGCTCGACGTCGCGTTCGGTTTCGGTGCCCGCCACGTCGACGTAGGTGAGGCGGACCACCCGGCGGGCCAGGACGGCCTCCTCCAGCACGGCCGGGACGGACGCCTGATCGTCGTTTCCGGCGGGGCCGAGGATGCGGATGCGGGCGGCCAGTTCGCGGGCCGAGGCGCCGTCGTCCGCCGACATCGCGGCGACGATCTTGTGCAGGGCGGTGCGGGCGGAGCGGGAGTACGGTGAGCCGCCCGCGCGGGACAGGGTGATCGCGACGGCGACGGCCTCGGCGGGGGTGAAGTTCAGCGGCGGCAGCGTGCGGCTCTTGTCGAGGGTGTAGCCGCCGCCCCGGCCGACGTCCGCGAAGATCGGCACACCGGCCTGCTGGAGCGCGCTGATGTCGCGCTCGATCGTGCGGACGCTCACCTCGTACCGCGCGGCCAGTTCCCGCGCGGCGAGGCGGCGGGGCGCGCAGGCGCGCAACTCCTCCACCAGGGCGTACAGACGGTCCGTGCGGTTCACGCGCCGACCGTACGCGCCGGGTCCGACAATTCCGGGTCAGAGGGCGCGGAGGAAGGTGATCATGGCGTCGTTGACCTCGGCGGGGCGTTCCTGCTGCAGCCAGTGGCCGCAGCCCTCCAGCCAGACGGTCTCGCGGAGGTTCGGCACGAAGTCGGTCATGGAGTCGATCACCTTGCGGGCGCCGACCGAGACGATGTCGCGGTCACCGGCGAGGAACAGCGCGGGCGGGCCGATCGGGGCGCGGTGCCAGGCGGCGGTCAGCTCCCAGTTGCGGTCGAGATTGCGGTACCAGTTGACCGGGCCGGTGAAGCCGCTGTCGCCGTACTCCTCGACGTAGGCGGCGACGTCGTCGGCGGTGAGCCAGGCGGGCAGCTTCTCCGGGTCCGGGAGGACGTCCAGGAACCCGCCGCCCTCCGGGGCGACGAGCGCGGGGGCGGGGCCGTCACCGGACATCGCGTACAGCATCCGGCGGAACGTGGCGGCCCTGTCGCGGTCGAGCTCGGCCTCCGGCGCATCCGGTTCCTGGAAGCGGACCATGTAGTAGCCGTCGCCGAACAGGCGGCGCATGGACTCCACCGGCGGCTTGCTGCTGCGCGGACGGTGCGGGACCGACATCCCGATCACCCCGCGCACCTTGTCCGGGCGCATCTGCGCGGTCGCCCAGGCGACGGGGGCGCCCCAGTCGTGGCCGGCCACGACGGCGCGGTCCGCGCCGAGCGGGCGGAGGAGCCCGACCACGTCCCCGGCCAGGTGCAGGATCGTGTACTCGCGGGCCTCCGCCGGGCCGCCCGTCCGGGCGTAGCCGCGCTGGTCGGGGGCGACGGCGTGGAACCCCGCCTCGGCGAGCGCGACGAGCTGGTGCCGCCAGGAGTACCAGCACTCCGGGAAACCGTGCAGGAGCAGCACGAGCGGCCCCTCGCCGGCCTCGGCCACGTGCATGCGCAGGCCACTGTCCGAGCGGACGAAGCGGTGCGTGATCTCGGTCATCGATATCCCTCACGGCGCGAGCGATCTTGGCGAGCCAACCGTAGCCGCATCGAATCGGGTTCGGGACGCCGGACGGCGAAAACGGAATCGATGCCGCCGGCCCATACCATCCGCCAACGGATTGTGTGCCTTGGCCACATGGGAGGCCGGGGCCGCGCTTCGTAGGTTCTGCGCATGACGAGCGTGGAACCGCGGCAGGCCGCCGCGGGCACTTCGGGGACGCTGGATCTGGCGGGCCGGCGGGCCCTCGTCACCGGCGGCGCCGGCGGCATCGGCCGCGCGTGCGCGCGCCGGCTGGCGGCCGCGGGCGCCAGGGTGGTGGTCGCCGACATAGACGGTGCGGCGGCGGAGCGGACGGCGGCCGAGATCGGCGGGATCCCGCTGCTCGCCGACCTCGCCGACACCGAGGCGCTCGACGGGCTCGCCGCCGGCGTCGACATCCTGGTGAACAACGCGGGCATCCAGCATGTGGCCCCGCTCCATGAATTCCCGCCCGAGACGTTCGCGCGCATCCTGCGGCTGATGGTCGAGGCGCCGTTCCGGCTCGTCCGGGACGCGCTGCCCGGCATGTACGAGCGGGGCTGGGGGCGCATCATCAACATCTCGTCCGTGCACGGCCTGCGCGCGTCGCCGTTCAAGTCCGCCTATGTGACCGCCAAACACGGTCTGGAGGGCCTGTCCAAGGTGATCGCACTGGAGGCGGCCCCGCACGGCGTGACGTCCAACTGCGTCAACCCCGCTTATGTCCGGACCCCGCTGGTGGAGCGCCAGATCGCGGACCAGGCGCGCGCGCACGGCATGCCCCCGGACGAGGTCATCGAGCGCGTGATGCTTGAGCACGCGGCGGTGAAACGGCTGATCGAGCCCGACGAAGTGGCGGAACTCGTCGCGTATCTGTGCTCGCCGCCGGCGTCGATGGTGACGGGTGCGTCCCTCGCGCTCGACGGCGGTTGGACGGCGCATTGAGAATGGCCCGTATGTCCTGCGGCGTCTTCCTTGAACTGCTGGCCCGGGAGGCCTCCCCCGTCGAGTTCGAGGGTCCGCTCGTCCAGGCGCGGGCCGAGGGCGCGTCCCCGGCCTTCCTGGAGGAGCTGGAGGCGGCCAAGCTGGCGGCGCTGCGGGTCCGGGCGGTGATGCGGCGCCACGCCCGCCGGGAGGCGGAGCTGGAGGCGCTGTTCGACACCGCGGGCGACCTCGCGGGGCTGCGCGACCTGGATGCCGTGCTGGAGGCGATCACCCGCCGCGCCCGGCGGCTGCTGAACGCCGACATCGCCTACCTCACGCTGAACGACGACGAGCTGGGCGAGACCTACATGCGGGTGACGGACGGCTCCGTGTCGGCGGCGTTCCGCAGGCTGCGGCTGCCGATGGGCACCGGGCTCGTCGGCCTGGTCGCGCAGACCGCCATGCCCTACACGAGCTCGCACTACCTTGGGGACGAGCAGTTCCAGCACCAGGGTTTCATCGACGACGCGGTCGCCGAGGAGGGCATCGTCGCGATCCTGGGCGTCCCGATGCGGCTGGGCAGCCGGGTGATCGGCGTGCTGACCGCGGCGAACCGCAGCGAGCGTCCGTTCGACCCCGAGGAGGTGGCGCTGCTCGGGTCGCTCGCCGCGCATGCGGCGGTGGCGATCGACAACGCCCGGCTCCTGCACGAGACCCGCACCGCCTTGGAAGAGCTGAGCACGGCCAACGAGGAGATCAAGGCGCGGAGCGCGGCCGTGGAGAGGGCGGCGCGCGCGCACGACCGGATGACGGCCGTGGTCGTCCGCGGCGGTGGCGTGGAAGACGTCGCCGCGATCGTGACCGAGCTGCTGGGCGGGACGCTGCACGTCCTGGACGCCGACAGCCGCCGGCTCGCGACGACGGGCACCGTGTCGGCTCCCCTTGACGACGATGAGCTCGTCGGGGTCTCGGCCTCCGCGCACTCTGCGCGCGCGCAGGGCCGGACTGTGCGGCGCGGCGATCTGTGGATCGCCTCCGTGTCCGCGGGCGAGGAGATGCTCGGGACGCTGGTCCTGCGGACGGCGGACGAGGTGTCCGACGCCGACCAGCGGATCCTGGAGCGGGCCGCGCTCGTCACCGCGCTGCTGCTGCTGTTCCAGCGGAGCGTGACCGAGGCGGAGGGACGGGTGCGGGGCGAACTGCTCGACGACCTGCTCTCCGGCCGCCAGGTCGGGGCGGAGGCGCTGACGGCCCGCGCCCGGCGGGTGAACGTCGACCTGAGTGCCCCGCACGTGGTGCTGTGCGCCAAGTACGGGGCGCAGGAGTACCGGCAGCGGGCCGCGTTCTGGGCGGCGTCCTACGCGGCGGTCGAACGCGGCCTGGCCGCCTCACGCGCCGAGGAGATCGTCCTGCTGCTGCCGGGCGACCGCCCCGGCGAGACGGCCCGCCGGATCGCCAAGGAACTGGGCGCCTCCCTCGGCGGGCCCGCCACGATCGGCGCGGCGGGCCCGGTGCGCGGTCCGGCCGACGTCGCGGCCGCGCACCGGGAGGCGCAGCGCTGCGCCGGCGCCCTGGAGTCCCTCGGCCGGCTCGGCGACGGCGCGGACGCCACCGAGCTCGGCTTCGTCGGCCTGCTCCTCGGCGACGACCGGGACGTGAGCGGCTTCCTCACCAGGGCCATCGGCCCCGTCCTGGACTACGACGAGCGGCGCGGCACCGCGCTCGTCCGGACGCTGGAGGCGTACTTCGGGACGGGCGGGAGCCTGTCCAGGACGGCCGGGCTCCTGCACATCCACGTCAACACCGTCAGCCAGCGCCTGGAACGCATCGCCCGCCTGCTGGGCGAGGACTGGCACACCCCCGAACGTGCTCTGGAGCTCCAACTCGCCCTCCGCCTCCATCGCCTCTCCCGCTGATCCGCTCCGGCCGATCCGGCCGATCCGTTCGGGGCTGGTTGATTCGGACTCCGCCCAGCTCAGACGGCGGCGCCGACCTTGGGCTGATCGGTCTCGGGTGCGGGGCGGCGGCGGGCCTGGCGGGCCGCGATCAGGTCGCGGGCGGTGCCCCACACGCCCCGGCGGAACAGCAGGACGACGAGGATGAAGATGGTGCCGGTGATGATGCCGGTCTCCTCGAATCCGGCCGTGGCCAGGTAGTCGTGCAGCTGGACGACCAGCGCCGCGCCGATGGCGCCTCCCCACAGGGTGCCGATGCCGCCGAGGACGACCATCATCACGGCCTGCCCGGAGGTCGTCCAGTAGACGCCTTGCAGGGACGCGAAGCCGTGCCCGATGGTGAACACACCGCCGGCCAGACCGGACAGGGCCGCCGACAGGACGAAGGCGAGCAGCTTGTACCGGTCGATGCTGTATCCGAGTGCCCGCGCCCTGGCGGGGTTGTCGCGGATGGACATCAGCACTCGTCCGAACGGGGAACGCACGATCCGCCACGCGGCCCACAGCCCGGCCAGAATGAAAGGGAGCCCCGCGTAGTAGAAGAAGAACGGGTCGGACAGGTCCAGCCCGAACATCTCCTTGGGGATGCCCTGCAGCCCGTTCTCGCCGCCGGTCACGTCCCGCCACTGGTTGGCGATGAAGTAGACCATCTGGGCGAAGGCCAGCGTGACCATGGCGAAATAGATGCCGCGCAGCCGGACGGACAGGAAACCGATCGGCACGGCGAGGACGGCCGCGAACAACGCCCCGCCCAGCACGGCGACGGGGAACGGCAGCCCGGAGTGCAGGGCGATCAATCCCGTGACGTAGCCGGAGCCGCCCCAGAAGGCGGCGTGCCCGAACGACAGCAGCCCGGTGAAGCCGAGCAGCAGGTCGACGGCGGCGGCGAACAGCGCCCAGCAGAGGATGTCCATCGCGACCGGCGGGTACACGAACCACGGCAGGGTCAGCGCCACCAGCAGCCCGGCGGCCAGCAGGAACGGCCGTCCGGCCAGTTTGGAGAGGATCACTGCGTCTCCTCGACGATCACGGCGGCGGGCACGGCGGGCGGCGGCACGGCGGGGGTCACGGCGGCACCTTTGGCGGCAACCCGCTGGCCTG
>NZ_SMLC01000291.1 GCF_004349245.1 Actinomadura sp. 6K520
GACCCGCCCCGACGTGACCCGCCCCGGGACGGCGCCTTCACGGACGGCCGGGTCCTGCTGGAGCGGTTCACGTGGGCCGAACGACTGATCCACCACGTGACCGCGCTGTGGATGCTGGTCTGCCTGGTGACCGCGGCGCTGTTGTACTTGCCGATGCTGTCCACGCTGGTGGGGTACCGGGAGATGGTCAAGACCCTCCACGTGTGGTTCGGGTTTTCACTGCCCGCGCCGATCGTGCTGGGTCTGATCTCACGCGCCTTCAGGGCGGACCTCCGGCGGTTGAACAGGTTCGCGCCGCATGACTGGCAGTGGCTGAGGAGCGGCGACCGCAGGGTCGTGCGGTACGGACGGGGAGTCATTCCCGTGGGCAAGTTCAACGCGGGCCAGAAACTGAACGCCGCGTTCACCGCGGGCGCGATCCTGGTCATGCTCGGCACCGGCGAGATCATGACCTTCCCCGGCCCGTGGGGAGACCGGTGGCGGACGGGCGCCACGTTCGTCCACGACTGGCTCTTCCTCGCCATCGCAGTGGTGACGGTGGGGCACCTGTGGCAGGCGTTCCGCAACCGCGGCGCGTTGCAGGGGATGCTGACCGGACGCGTTGACCCCGACTGGGCGGCCCGCCACCACGCGGGCTGGGCGGAGGCCGTCCGCAGATCACCTGGCGGTGCGCCAAGTACGCAGGTGGGGAGGGTGGCCGGGGATTCGGACGATCCCTCCGTAACGGGTGACTCAGAATTTGCTAAACGACCTCCTGGTATGTCTTGACTCTCCCGGCAAAAGCGCTGGAATGGGGAATCGAGACGGGACGAGAGGTTCGGCCCGTACCCGCTCCCGTCTCGGCCGGCGGCATCCCCGTCCGCCGGAACCCCGTGCGCGGAGGTGTGCGCAGATGCCTGCACTGGCCGATCACCGGCGCGAGACCCACGACGCGCTCACACAGCGGCTCAGCGACGAGTTCACGACCTTCCCCCGGGACGCGGTACACCGGTGCGTGGCCGACGTCCAAGCGTGCATGTCGCACCTGGGGCTCGAAGCCACGCCCGCCAGAGTCGAGCGGATGGCGCGCGAGCAGCTCACCGGGATACTGAAGTCGGAGCCGCCGTCCGGGCGCGCCTCGGCGGAAGGGGCCGACGGCTGACACGTTCCGGACTTCGGTGTCCTGGCCACCGTCCCCGCCGGATCTGAGAGGCTAGAAGGGTGAGTCCCCGCAGCCGCCACCGCTCCTCCGGGGACCCGGGCCGGGACGGATCGACGCCCCCGGACGAGGTCTCGGCGATTTTCGACGGCATGCTGCGGCATGCCCGCGAGCTGCTGGCGGTCCGCAGCCCCCTGGACGCCGAGCTCATCGTCAGCGAGATCCTCGGCTCCTGGTGGGGGCACCGCTTACCGGACGGGGACGTCGAGGAGGTCATCGGCGAGGCCCTCGTCGACTACGCGCGCGCCGCCGCGACTCCGGCCGCGCTGGCCCTGCTGACGGGCATGGCCTACATGGGCACCCCCAGGCAGGCGGCCAAGGCCGAGCGCGCGGCCCTGGAACTGATGGAGAACGGCGTCGCCAGGCCGGGATGGGCCGACCGCGTGGGGATGGTCGCCCCGGAGGGCTGCTACGTGTCCAGGGACGTCTTCGGCGACCAGGACTCCATCATCTGCACCTACAGCTACGGCGGGACCGACGGGCACGCCCTGGTCGTCCTGGTCGATCGCAACAAGGCGGGTGCCGTTCAGTCGACGGGCGACGCGCTCGCCCCTGCCGGACGTCCGCCGGCGAGCGGGATGGTCAGGGACGCGTGGGTCTCGTCCCGGGTCGACAAGCTCCTCGACCACTGCCGCCGCGAAGGACGCGACAACCCGCTGATGAGGTTCGAGCAGCTCGACCCGCGCGACACCAAGGCGCTGCTGTGGAGCGCCCTGGATCTGACGGACGAAACCGATGATCCGCCGGTGAACGAGAACTTCGGCACCTACCACGCCTTCGTACGGGCGCGGGTGGACATCCTGCCGCCCGGCGGGCGCCTGCCCCAGCCGCCGGTGTACGGACCTGACAGGCGCGCGACGATCGCCGCGCGGTTCCTCGCCTCGGACGAGGCAGAGGGCCTGTCGGACCGCTCGGCCGCCAGCCGGTGCGCCGACCTCATCATCGACTACGGCTGCGCCTACGACTTCGGGCGGCCGCTCCGCGTCAGTCCCGTCAAGAGCGAGATGTTCCTCCTCGACTGGCTGCCGAGGAAGGTCTTGCTGTCCCCGGCGGAACAGGAAGCCGTCCCCCACGTCCTGGGCGCGTGGGTGCGGTGGGCGGGCAAGCGCACAGGGCTCCCCGAAGAAGGCGTCAGGGCGACGTTGGACGCCCTCTGGGACGCCACCGCGAAGTTCGCCGAGGCTTACCGCGACCCGTCCGCTTTCGGCCTCGACCGCGCCCTCGTCGACCGGCTGCTCCCCGACGGTGACCTGGAGGCACTGCCCCGGCGGGCGTTCGCCCTGCCGTTCCTGTCGGGGACCCACCGGCGTTCCGGGCGGCACGGGGTGATCGACCTGTCGACCTTGGATCCGGCCGACCCCGACGACCGCCGAGTCATCCTGGAGTTCGAGCATCCCGGTGCCGATGAAGAGCACCTTGAGGCGCACGAACGCCTCACGGAGCGGTTGTGGAAGGGGGAGCCGCCCCAACTGTGGGAGACCGCACAGGCGCTCCTTGACGTCGGCTACGAGCGCCATGAGATCCTGCACCGGCTCATCGACCTCCTCGACCATCGCGGGGACGATCCGGAGGCCCTCCGCGAGGCACTGCGTGTCCTACGTCACGAACCCCCACCCGAGTGAACTCCTGGTTTGCGCGCGGCGTCCCCGGCGACAATCATCGGGTCTCGGGCATGGTCTCGCGGGGGCACGGGGACCGGCCCCCGGTCGTAGGGAGTGATCTTGTTGGAGTGGTCCGAGTTCGCCCGGCGGCTGGGACGTGAGCTGGCCGGGCTCGAACGGGACACCATCCTCATCGTGCGCGAGCGCGATGAGAGCCGCCACTACGTCCAGGCCATGCGCGAGCCCGACCGGCTCTACGCCGAGGCCGTCAGCAACAACTTCCTCGAAGGGCCGCTGCTGCTCACGCCGGCCGACGAGGAGGTCATGAGCGAGGCGGGCTGGCGCCCGCCCGCCGATCCCGCGCCGCGCAACTGGTGGACGGAGCTACCGGAGTTCGGCACGCCCGGCGGGATGCTGGCGGTCACCGAGGGGGACTTCTCCAGGCTGGCGGACGTGATGGTCACCGCGCTGCGCGACGTCCAGGGCGTCCGGCGGCCGTCCGACCTGGTGTACGAGTCGTTCCATCGGCACGGCACCGGCCTCATCGAGCTGCTCGACTTCGGCATCGACGTCGCCGACCCCGTGCGGGTGAACGAGCGCCGCTCCTCGTCCGGCACCGTCGCCGGCACGGCCGGCTTTCTTCCCGCCGGAGCAGATCCCCTTCCCGCCGGAGCAGATCCTCTGCCCGCGGGCACGCCCCCGGCCGGGTCCCCCATGCCGCCGCAGGGCCCTTCGGGCATGCCCCCAGGCGCGGATGCCGAGCTGCTTGAGCCCCGCTTGGCCGAGGCCAAGGCGAACGGCGACAACTCCGAGTACTTCCGTCTGCTGGCGAACGCCGATCTGGTGCTGCCCGCCACCGCGCCGGCCGTGGAAGACCCCGACCACGCGGAACTGCCCACCATCGTCATCGGCAGCGACACCTACGTCACGGTGTTCACGTCGCCCGGCGCCCTAGCCCGCACCGGCGACCGGCATCCGAGCCTCTACAGGCGCACCTCGTTCGCGCAGCTGGCGTCCGGCTGGCCGGACCCTGCCTGGCGTCTGGCGATCAACTGGGGCCTGCCCAGCGAGGTGCTCCTGGACTCGTCCGTCGTGCCCCGCCTGCACGAGAGCCCGGGGGCCGTGCCACCCGCCGGGCAGGGCGTGCCGAACCCGTACGGGACGGTCGACCCGAACGCCCTCTCTGGGCCCAATCCCGTCGCGGGTGGTTCGCCCCCCGGACTCAACGGTTCTTCCTCCCTCGGCGAGGGCCCGCACGACGACGTTCCCCACGCCCCCCTGGACGACTCCCACACGGCGGTCGACCCGTTCACGGCGGCCGATCTGCAGGCGGCGCTCGATGCCGGAGGACCCGGGCGGCCGGTGGCCCCGTCGGCCGAGGCCCCGCCCGTCCCAGAGCCGGAACCCCCCGCGCCCCAGGCGCCCGCGCCTCAGGAACCTCCGCCTCAGGAGCCTCCGCCTCAGGTCCCCGCACCGCAGGTGCCTGCGCCGCAGGCGAGCGCCGAGCCGGAGCCACCGGAGCAACTGGAACCGCCGAGACCCGGACCGGAGCCGAAGCCCGAACCCGAGCCCGTCCAGCCCGAGCGTCTTCCACACGACCACGTGCAGCACCAAGCGGAACGCGCGCAGGAGGAAGTGGTGGCGCCCCTCGGTGCGCCGACGAGAAGGCTGTCCGCCGCGCAGCAGCAGCCCGCCGGGGTCCCGATCCGGCTGCCGCACGGCGCCCGCCTCTGGCGCTGGACCGGGGAGGGTGAAGAGACGCCCCTCGCGGTCTACGACGCCGTCGGGAGGGTCTGGGCGCCGGTAAGAGCCGACGCAGTCCAGGCTCCGCGAACCGAGTGACGCAACGTTCCGCTACCGTCGAGTACGGCCCCCGCCCCACGGACGTGAGAGTGGATCCCGAGTGGACTGGAACGACTTCGCCAAACGGCTGACGCTGGAGCTCTCCCGGTTGCCGGTCACGTCGTTCCTCATCGTGCAGGGCCCCAGCGGGCTCCCCTACGCACAGGCGATGAGGGCGGAAGGCGTGCTCGACGCGGAAGCGGTCAGCAGCGCGTTCCTGCCCCGGCCGCTGGCCCCGCGGCAGGAGCGCCGGCTGAAGTCGCTCGGCTGGGAGCCGCCGGACGAGGAGGAGCGCAAGAACTGGTGGCACCAGTTCACGTGGCGCGACCGCGGCGGCCGGGCCTCGGCGGAGCACCTGGAGGCGTGCGCGCTCCTCGCCGGGCTGATGGTCGGCGCCTTCCGGGACGTGTACGGCATCGAATCGCCGCTGGAACTCGTCTACCAGGCGAGCAGGTCCGGTCCCGATGGCGGCCCGCTGGCGCTGCCCGGCCTCGGGATCCCGCTGGCCGTCCCCGAGACCGGGAGCCGCCCGGCGTCCGGGCGCACCCGCCGGCCGTCCGGCTCCTCGCTGGAGACCGCCCTCACGGAGGCGCGCGAGCGCGGCGACCAGCGCGGCTATCTGGAGCTGCTCGCGCGCGCGGTGCTGTACCTGCCCGCTCCCGGCGACCCCGGCGCCGCCGAGCACCAGTTCGCCACGGCCCAGTTCGGTGACGGCACGTTCGTGCTGGCGTTCACCTCGCCCGAGGCGATGGACCGGTCCCTGCAGGGCCAGGCGGTCCACCACCGGCAGGCGTCCCTGTCGGAGCTGTCCCGCCGCTGGCCGCATCCAGAGTGGCAGCTCGCGGTCAACCCCGGCCTGCCCAGCGCGTCCTACCTGGACGCCAACGCGCTGTTCGAGCCGGAGGAGCCGCGCAAGCCCGCCGCGCCGAAGCCGCCGAAGCCGCCGGCGCCGACCGACGTGCATGTCGCGGGCGCGTCGACCCGCTCCCGCGCCCGGACGCGCGGCGTCAAGCCCGCCCGCGACGGCTCCGCCGCTCCGGCGGCGCCCAGAACTCCGCAGAGCCCGGCACCGCCGCGCACCGAACCCCGGGCACCGTCCGGCGTTCCCGCGGCCGCACCGGCGCCCACACGCCCGCCGGGCGACGTCACGGCGCCCCAGCGGGGATCAGCCCTTACCTTTC
>NZ_SMLC01000292.1 GCF_004349245.1 Actinomadura sp. 6K520
GCCTTGATGCCCCGGCCGCAGAGGGCGGCCAGCAGCGCGACCGCGAGGAACAGGTACCAGAGGCGGTGCAGCTCGCCGAACGGCGTCCCGAGCACCGCCAGGTAGTCGGGGTTCTCGTCGCTGAAGCTGAAGCCGGGCACCGCGAACGCCTCGACGGTGCGGCCGTTGTAGCCGCCGGTGACGTCCTCGGCGTTGAGCCAGACGTGCCGGCCGAGGAACACGAGCCCGAGCGAGGCGAGGCCGAGGTAGATGCCGCGCAGCCGTCCGGCGATGGGGCTGAACGCCGCGCCCGCCGCCCCCGCCACCAGCGCGGCGGCGAGCAGGGCCGCCACCGGGGGCAGCCCGAAGCCGGACATCCCGTCCTCCCGTTCCCCGGCGAGGAGGGTGTAGGTGTAGGCGCCGACGCCGAGGAAGAACGCGTGGCCGAGCGACAGCTGCCCGGCGACGCCGACCAGCAGGGTGAGGCCGATCGCCCCGACCACGGCGGCCATCGCGAACAGCCCGGCCTGCAGCCAGAAGTCGGTGAGCCACAGCGGACCGGCGACCGCGCCGAGCAGCAGGACGCCGCCGGCGGCGTGCGGCGGCGAACCGAGCCGGAGGGACGCGGCGGGCCGGTCAGACACGGATGGCCTCCTTCTGTCCGAACAGCCCGTGCGGGCGCAGCAGCAGCACGAGCACCATCACCGCGTAGGGGACGACCTCGCCGAACCCGCCACCGAGGAAGTGCAGCTCGGACTCGTAGCCGACCGCGAGCGCCTGCGCGATCCCGATGACGAGGCCGCCGACGACCGCGCCCGGCACCGAGTCGAAGCCGCCCAGCACCCAGGCGGGGATCGCGGCGAACGCGACGACGGAGACGCCGGGCTCGACGCCGGGCGTCGGGTAGGAGGTCAGGAACACCCCCGCGACGGCCGCCAGCGCACCGGCGAGCCCCCACCCGACCGCGCTCGTGCGGCCGAGCCGGATGCCCATCAGCGAGGCGGTGTCGGGGTCGGCGGCCGCCGCGCGCATCGCGAGCCCCCAGTCGGTGCGGGCCGCGAGCGCGCCGAGCGTGCCGAACAGCACGACCGCCGTCCCCGCGGCGATCGCCCGGGACGCCGGCAGGCTCACCCCCGCCGCGCTCACGACCGACGCGCCCCAGGGGGCGCCGATGTTGCGGACCTCGTTGCCGAGCTGCCTGGTCAGCTCGGTGAGCAGCAGGATGTCCACGCCGATCGTCAGGATCGCGAGCACGCCCGGGTCGTGTTCGGCGACCCGCCGCACCAGCAGCGTGTTGATCAGCGCGGCGACCAGGGCCGCGCCCGCCACCCCGGCGGCGAACGCGCCCCAGAACCCGAGTTCCGGCTGGAGCCGGGACACGAGGTAGGCGCCGAGCAGGAGCACCGAACCGTGCGCGAAGTTCAGCACCCCGGTGGACTTGAACACGACCACGAAGCCCACCGCGATCAGCCCGAGGACAAGGCCGAGCGACACGCCGTTGACCAGCTGGGTCAGCAGGTAGCTCATGGGGCGCGCCCTCCCTCCCCCAGGCGGCCCTCACTCATGCGGCCTCCGACCCGAGGTAGGCCCGCAGGACTTCCGGGTCGCGCTGCACCTCGGCGGGGGTGCCGTCCGCGATGCGCCGCCCGAAGTCGAGCACGGTGACGCGCTCGGCGAGGCCCATCACGAACGGCATGTCGTGCTCGACGAGGAGGATGGAGATCCCCAGCTCGCGCCGGACGGCCGCGATCGTCGCGGCCATCTCGGCGGACTCGGCGGGGTTCATGCCGGCGACCGGCTCGTCCAGGAGCAGCAGGGTCGGCTCGGCGCACAGCGCGCGCCCCAGCTCGACCCGCTTGCGGTCGCCGTAGGAGAGGGTGTGCACGGACCGGCCGAGCAGGTCGGTGAGGCCGAGCAGCTCGGCGACCCGCCCCGCCTGGGCGCGGTGCTCGCGGTCCTCCCGGCGGGCGCGGGGCAGGCCCAGCGCGCCGCCGAGCACGCCGGAGCGCATCAGGCGGTGCCGCCCGGTGAGGAGGTTGTCGGCGACGGTGGCGTCCAGGGAGAGCGAGATGTTCTGGAAGGTCCGCGCGACGCCGAGGCCGGCGATCTGGTCCGCCCGCAGCCCGGTGAGCGTCCGGTCGCCGTAGCGGACGGTGCCGGCGGCGACCCGGTACGCCCCGCCGAGGACGTTGATGCACGTCGACTTCCCGGCGCCGTTCGGGCCGATGAGGGCGTGCACGGTGCCCGGCTCGATCTCGAAGGAGACGTCGGCGAGCGCGGTGACGCCGCCGAAGCGGACCGTCACCCCGTCGACCTGCAGCGCCTCGGCGCGCACGGTGCCGACGCCGCCCGCGTGCACGGCCGCCGCCAGTCCCGCCAGCCCGCCGTCCGTGGCGTCCACGGCGTCCGCCTCCCGGTCGTCGTCCGGGCCCGGCCCGGCCGGGGACGCGGTTCCGGTGCCCGCGCCGGCACCGAGGTAGCGGCCGCGTATCTCGTCGCTGCCGGCCAGCACCTCGGCGGGGCCGGACGCGGCCACCCTCCCGACCTCGAGCACGTAGGCGCTGTCCGCCACCCGCAGCCCCATGACGGCGTTCTGCTCGATCAGCAGGACCGCCGTGCCCTGGCGGTTGATCTCCGTGACGATCTCGCCGATCTGCGCGACGAGCCGCGGCGCGAGGCCGAGGGACGGCTCGTCCAGGAGGAGCAGCCGGGGGCGGCTCATCAGCCCGCGGCCGATGGCGAGCATCTGCTGCTGGCCCCCGGACAGCAGCCCGGCCCGCTCCCGGCGGCGCTCGGCCAGGCCGGGGAACAGCTCGAAGACGCCGTGGAGCGCCTCGCGCCTGATGCGCGGCGCCGCGGTGAGGCCGCCGGCCCGCAGGTTCTCCTCCACCGTGAGGTCGCGGAACACGCGCCTGCCCTCGGGGACCTGCGCGACGCCGGCCCGCACGATCTCGGCGGCGGGCAGGCCGCCGATGTCGCGGCCGTCGAGCCGGATCGTCCCCGCGGTGACGGCGCCGCCGGCGGAGCCGAGCGTCCCGGAGATCGCGCGCAGCAGGGTGGTCTTTCCGGCGCCGTTGCCGCCGAGCACGGCGACCACGCCCCGGCGCGGGATCCGCAGCGACACCCCGCGCAGGGCCCGCACCGCGCCGTCGTAGCCGACGTCGAGGCCGTCGATGTCCAGCAGCGGAGCCCCGGGCGCGGGAACGGCCTCCCGGTCGGATCCGGATCCGGTGCGCATGGGGCCTTCCCTTCAACGCGGGGCAAAGGGACGCTTACCTCGACAGCGACTACCTTGACAGCGACGAACGTTAGACAAACTATTGTCGCGCGTCAAGACTTGATCTTATGAATTTGTGATCGCGGTCACCCCGCGTAGACTCGCGCCATGATCAAGAGCGCCGGGATCGCCCTGCTGCTGGGCGGCGGCATGGCGCTGGGCGGCGCCGCCGCCGTCCCCGCCCACGCCGCGCCGGCCGGGGGCCTGGCGGCCGAACTGGACGCGATCCTGCGGGACGGGCGCCTCCAGGGCGCGGCGGTCGGCGTGACGGTCCGGGACGCCGGGACGGGCGAGACCCTCTACGACCGCGACGCCGGCGCGCCGCGCACCCCGGCCTCGAACAACAAGCTGCAGACCGCGGCGGCGGCGTTCGGCATCCTCGGCCCCGGATACCGCTTCCGCACGACGGTGCGCGTCAAGGGCGGCGACCTCTACCTCACCGGCACCGGCGACACGACCATGCGGGCCGCCGAGTACGACCGGCTGGCCGCGGCCGTCGCCGCCAAGGGCATCACCAGGATCCGCGGCGACCTCGTCGCCGACGACACCTGGTTCGACGCCCGGCGGACCCCGGCCGACTGGGATCCCGCCGACCTCCAGTACGCCTACGCGGCGCAGACGTCCGCGCTGACCGTCTCCCCCAACGACGACTTCGACGCCGGCTCGGTCGAGATCTCGCTCGCCCCCGCGGCCCGCGAGGGGCGGCCGCTCCGGGTCGGGCTGACGCCCCGCACCGATGTGGTGAAGATCGACAACAAGGCCGTCACCGGCGCGCCCGGCTCGGCGTCCACCCTCGCGGTCGACCGGAGCAACGGCGGCAACACGATCGTCGTGACCGGTTCCCATCCGGCGGGCGCGGCGCCCACCAGCGTCCTGCGGACCGTCGAGGAGCCGGCGCTGTACGCGGCGGACGTCTTCCGCAGGGCCCTCAGGGCGCACGGCGTCCGGGTGGCCGGGGCCACCGAGCGCGGCCGGACGCCCGCGGACGCCCGGACGGTCGCGGCCCGCACCTCGATGCCGCTGTCCCGGCTCGCCGTACCGTTCCTCAAGCTCAGCAACAACGTCATGGCCGAGACCCTCGTCAAGGCCATCGGCCGCGAGACGCGAGGCGAGGGCAGCTGGGAGGCCGGGCTGCCCGCCGTCACCGCCGAACTCCGGCGGCTCGGCGTCGACGCCTCCCAGGTGACCATGACGGACGGCTCGGGCCTGTCGCGCGGCAACCGCACGACGGCCGCGCAGCTCGGCACGCTGCTGCGGAACGTCCGGAAGCGGCCCTGGTTCCCCGCCTGGTACGCCGCGCTGCCCATCGCCGGGCAGCCCGGCCCGATGACCGGCGGGACGCTCGCGAACCGGATGCGGGGCACCGCCGCCGCCGGGAACGTCCACGCCAAGACCGGCACGCTGACGGGTGTCACCGCGCTGTCCGGCTACGTGCGCGACCCCGGCGGGCGCACGCTGGTCTTCTCCAGCGTCTTCAACGGCTACTCCGGCGGCGCGCCGAAGGACATCGAGGACAGGATCGCCGTGCGCCTCGCCACCGGCGACGACGCGGCCCGCACCGCCCTGTCCCGCATGGGCAGGACCGACGGCGGCGACCTCGAACCGACCTGGCTCGCCGGCCGCCTGCCCTAGACCGGGCGCGCCGGGCGTGCCGGAATGGCCGCGGGCGGCCGGTGCGCCGTCATGGCGCGGGGGGAGCGAGGTCGCGGATGGCGGTGCAGGCGCGGGCGGCCATGGTGAGGAACATGGCGTCGCCGCGTTCGGTGGGGGTGCCGTAGGCACAGCCCAGGACGGTGATGAGAGGGCCTTGCAGAAGGGCGAAGCGGTAGTCGTCCCAGCACAGGTCAAGCGGATAGTCGCTGACGCCGTGGGCGAGGAGGGCCTCGTGGTAGCGGGTCACGAGGTCGCGTTCGTGGGTGCGGCGGTCCTCGGCGGTGAGGCTGGTGGCCAGGAAATAGGACAGGTCGCGGGCGGGCAGGCCGATGGTGAGGGTCTGCCAGTCGACGGTGGTCGCGGTGTCGCCGTCCGGTGGGAACAGGACGTTGTCCAGGCGGTAGTCGCCGTGGACGAGGCCGAAGCGTTCGGAGCGGGCCACCAGCCAGGGGCCCATGGTCTCGGTGGTCCGGCGCAGGGTGTCCCGGTCGGCGGGGTGGAGGCGGTCACCGAAGCGGTCGATGAAGGTCTCGACGGCGGGGGCGTAGACCTCGGCCAGGGTGTCCGCGTCGGCGGCGGTGTTGTGGTGCAGGCCGTCGATGCCGAGCAGGGAGTCGTCGCACCAGCGGGGGCCGTGCAGGCCGGCCAGGGCGGTCATGCAGCCGGCGGCCTGCCGGGGCGAGCAGCCGGCCAGCTGGTCGCCCTGGGCCGCCGGGGAGAGGTCCTCCAGGAGGAGGACGAAGTCGAAGGTGTCGGGGTCGATCGCGGCGTGGTGGCAGCGCGGGGTGCGGAGGGCGACGGTGGGGGCGATGTCGCGGTAGAAGAGGACTTCGGTGCGGTAGGCACCGCCGAGGAGGGCGCGGGTGGCGGGGTCGGCGGCGGGGAGC
>NZ_SMLC01000293.1 GCF_004349245.1 Actinomadura sp. 6K520
GCAGCGTCAGGTGTGTATAAGAGACAGGGACAGGGCCTGCAAGGTGTGGCAGATGGAGCCGAGCGTCGCCGGGGTGGCCGACTTCAGCAGTGCGGCGATGTCGTCCGCCAGCTCGGCCAGGGCCTCCGGGGACTTCGCCGAGAGGGTCAGCAGTTCGTGGCGGCGGGCCGTCCCCGCCGGTCCGGCCGCACCTTCGCCGGCGGGCGTGTACGACTCCAGGATCGCGTGGACGTTGGTGCCGCTCATGCCGAAGGAGTTGACTCCGGCCACCCTCCGGCTCAGCTCGCTCGGCCAGGGGCGGTTCCGCGTCGGGACGGTGAACCCGATCCGGTCCCACGGGATGCGCGGGTTGAGTTCGCCGTCGTCCTCGTCCCGGGCCGCGGGCATCACCCCGTGGTGCAGGATCAGCACCGTCTTGATCAGGGCCGCGATCCCCGACGCCGCCTCCAGGTGCCCGAGCCGCGACTTGACGCTGCCCAGCGCCAGCGGGACACCACGCTCCCGCACGGCGGCGCCCAGCACGCCGTCCAGCGCTCCCACCTCGATCGGGTCGCCGAGCGGGGTCCCCGTGCCGTGGGCCTCGATCCAGCCGACGTCGGCCGCCTCGACTCCCGCGTCCGCCAGCGCCGCGCTGATCACCTCTTCCTGCGCGGGGCCGTTGGGGGCGGTGAGGCTCGAAGCCGCGCCGTCGTGGTTGACCGCGGTCCCGCGCACGACGGCCAGGATCGGGCGGCCCTCCCGTTCGGCCTCGTCCAGCCGCATCAGGACCAGCGCGCCGACACCCTCGCCGCGGCCGTAGCCGTCCGCGGAGGCGAGGAACGACTTCGACCGCCCTTCCGGGGACAGCGCGCGGGTCTGGCACAGCGACACCATCAGGTTCGCCGAGAGGATCAGGTTGGAGCCGCACACCAGCGCGTAGCGGCACTCCCCGCCGCGGAGCGCGCGGACGGCGAGGTGCAGCGCGGTCATCGAGGACGAGCAGGCGGTGTCCGAGCTCACCACGGGGCCGGAGAAGCCCATCACGTGGCTGATCCGGCCCGCGGGGAAGCACAGTCCGCCGCCGGTCGTGTAGTAGGGGTCGATCCGTGTCGTGTCCGACCGGTCTTCCAGACGCTCCAGGTACTCCGAGGCCATCATGCCCAGGTAGACGCCGACGTTCAGCCGGTCCGAGCGCCGCACGGGGATTCCGGCGCGTTCCATCGCCTCCCAGGCGACCTCCAGCAGCATGCGCTGCTGGGGGTCGAGGAGCTTGGCCTCGCGGTGCGAGATCCCGAAGAAGTCCGCGTCGAAGGCCGCGATGTCGTCGACGAACCCGGCCCGGTCGACGTAGGACCGCCCCGGTTTGCCGACCACGGGGTCGTGCACCTCGCGCAGCCCCGGCCTGTCCTCCGGAATCGGGGCCAGGGCCGTTCCCCCGCCGCGGAGGAAGTCCCAGTACTGCCCCGGAGTCCGCAGGCCGCCCGGCAGCCTGAGCCCCATGCCGACCACCGCGAGGGGGGCCTTCCGCTCGTCCTCAAGGGCCTGGATGCGCGAGCGCAACCGGCGCGACAGCGCGAGCTGCTCCTCCATCAGTCTGCGGACCTCAGCGGCCTCCATGCTGTCCTCCCTCGGCTCCTGCTTCCAGATCGGCCTCGACGGCGCGGACGAGGTCCTCGAACGACAACTCCTCGAACGGCGGTTCCTCGGCCGGCGGCTCCTCGACCTGCGCATGCCCGGGCTCCGGCCCTGGGACCGGCTCCGGCTCCGGCTCCGGATACAGCAGGCCGAGGACGTGCCCGGCGAGCCGGGCGATCGTGGGGTGGTCGAGCGCGACCGTGGCGGGCAGCTCCGCGCCGGCGGCCAGCGCGAGGCGCGAGCGGAGGTCGATGACCATGATCGAGTCCAGTCCGAGGTCGGCGAAGCCCGTCTCGTCGTGGACGGCGGTCGGGTCGCCGAGCGCCTCGCCCACGAGTTCGCGCACCGCCGCCCGG
This sequence comes from Actinomadura sp. 6K520, assembly GCF_004349245.1. GTDB lineage: Bacteria > Actinomycetota > Actinomycetes > Streptosporangiales > Streptosporangiaceae > Spirillospora. The sequence continues at coordinate 1,971 of NZ_SMLC01000293.1, forward strand.
AGCCGGTCGCCCCGCTCGGCCGGATCGAGCGCGTCCAGCTCGGCGCGCAGCCACCCGCGAGCCCGCCCGGACCGGCCGGAGCCGGTACCGCCGGCGGGGCCGGTGGACGCGGCCGCTCCGAAGAGGGCGGCTCTGGAGCGCCCGTGCGGCGGGCGGGTGGCGCGTTCGGCGTCCACCGCCATCGCGATGAGGCGCGAACGGCGCCGGGCCAGCGCCAGGTCGAGCAGCTCCGCGGCCTCGTCGTCGTCGAGCGGCCGCAACCCGGCGCTCTCGGCGGCGCGTGCCGCGGCGGCGGCCCCGGCCAGGCCGCCCCCCGCCGCCGGGACCCACGGCCCCCAGTCGATGGCGACGGCCGGGAGCCCCGCCGAGCGCAGCCGGCGGGCGAGGCCGGCGAGGTAGCCGTTGGCCGCCGCGTAGGCGGTCTGGCCGGCGGTGCCGAGCACGGCCGACGCGGAGGAGAACAGCACGAACACCTCCGGCGGGCTGTCGCGCAGCGCCTCGGCCAGGTTCTCCGCCCCGTGCGCCTTGGCCGCGAACACCTTCTCGAACGACTCGCCGGTCAGCTCCTCGAAGGGCCGGTCGTCGGTGACGCCCGCCAGGTGCAGCACCGTCGTGAGCGGTGCGCGCTCCCCGGCCGCGGCCACCGCGCGGGCGCAGTCGGCCGGATCGGTGACGTCGCCGCTCACGACGGTGACGCGGGTGCCGCCGTCCGCCAGCTCGTCCAGGCGTGCGCGCGCGGCCTCGCCGGGTTCGGAGCGGGACATCAGGGTGATGTCGGAGACGCCCCGAGCGGCCAGCATCCCGGCGACGCTGAGCCCCAGCGCACCGAGCCCACCGGTGATCAGCGCGGCGCGTCCCGCCCCGTGCCGGTGGTCCGCGCCCTCCGGGACGCTCCATCGGGAGACCGGTGCCAGGCGCGCGACCCGCGCACCGCCCGCGCCCAGGTTGACGCGCGGCTCCGGGAACTCCTCGGTGGCCGCTGCGGCCAGCAGCGAGGACAGCGCCGCGGGCTCCCAGCCCGAGGTGAGGGTGAAGCGCGGGAGCCGCCGATCGTGCTCCTCCGCCTCCAGGGCGGCCAGCAGGCCCCAGGCCGCTTCGCGAACCGGTGCCGCTTCCGCGCCGTCCTCCCCGTCGCCCGCGCACAGGACGGCGTAGGGGATGTGGCGCGGTGCCGCACGCAGTGAGTCGGCGAGTGCCGCGAGTTGCCGGAAGGCGTCCGCCGGTGCGCCGGGGGCCGCCGGGGCGGTGAGGCGCGCGTCCACGATGAGGTCGGCCCCGGCTCCGGACACGTCCTCGGGATCCAGGTGCACGACCCGGTGTCCCCGCTGTTCCAGCTCCGCTTCGACGGCCGGCGCGGCGCCGCCGCCGAGGACGCCGATCGCCAGTCCCCCGGCTTCCGGCACCCGCGGTTCCCACTCGTCCCATCGCAGTTCGTAGGCGTGCCAGGCGTCGCCGCGGAGGGAGCTCTCCAGCAGCGGACGCGGCGCCGGCCTGAACCGGAAGCCGTCGACGGCGAGGACGGTCGCTCCCGCGTCGTCGAACAGACGCACGTCGGCCGTCCGAACCTGCATGAGCCCGTCGGACGGCCGCTCGTGGCGGACCGCGCGCACATGCCCCCACAGGCCGCAGCCGGGGGCGGGCCGCCCGGGGAACGCCACCCTGCCGGCGGCGAACGGGATCGGCAGGTGGTCGGCCTCCCGCACCACGTCCGCCTCGCCGACGGCGAAGGTGACGCTGCTCTGCAGGCAGGAGTCGAGGAGTCCCGGGTGGATCTGGTAGTCCGCCGGGGCCTCGTTCAGCACGGCGGGCTCCGCGTAGCGGACCAGCGCCTCGTCGCCGCGGATCCAGGCGTCGCGGATCCACCGGAAGGACGGTCCGAGCTGGTAGCCGAGGCCGCGCAGGTGCCGGTAGAAGACCTCTCCGGACAGGTGGCGGTCGGCCGACCCGATGAACTCCCCGGGGTCGGGCATGGCGCGGTCGGGCATGGCGGGGTCGGGCATGGCGGGGTCGGTCATGACGGGGGGCTCGTCCTCGGCCGGCGGCATCACCCGCGCGCCCAGGTGCTCCAGCCAGCGGCCGTGCTCGGGGTCAACGAGGCTCTGCACGCTCACGGCCCGTGCGCCGTCCTCCTCGTCCTCGATGACCTGCAGTTCGTAGCGTTCGCCGTCCCGGAGGACCAGGGCGCGCGGGAAGTGCAGGTCTTCGAGGACGACCGGCTCGCGCCGGGCGCCGAGCGCCGACAGGACGGTGGCGAGTTGCGAGGCGCCGGGGACCGAGACCGTCCCGAAGAGCCGGTGGTCGGTGAGGTGGGCCGGGAACGCGGTGCTGCGCTCGGTCCGGAACACCCGCCCGCGCAGCGCGGGCGACCGGACCTCCGTGCCCCACGGGGGCCCTTCCACGGGCCGTCCGGAGCCACGGTCAGGCGGCGTGTCCCCGCCGGGAGCCCAATGGCGGGTCCGCGCGAACGGGTAGCGCGGGGCGTCGGCACGCGATCCGGCGGGCGCGGCCTGCATCCGGTCCCACCGGAGGTCCTGGCCCAGCGAGTACAGGGTCCTGGCCGCCGCGAGCAGCGCGTCGTGGTCGGCCCCGCCGCGGCGCAGCGAGCCCGCGACGCCGCCGCGCGGCGCCAGGCCCGCGGACCGGACGAGGTTGATCAGCGTCCGGTCCGGGCCGATCTCCAGGCAGAGGTCCACGTCCAGGTCCCGCAGCCGCAGGACGCCGTCGTGGAACCGGACCGGCTGCCGGGCGTGGCGGGTCCAGTAGCGGGCGTCGAACTCGCCCGGCCCCGCGACGCGTCCGGTGAGGTTGGAGACGATCGGCACCTCGGGGTCGCGGAACTCCAGCGGCTCCAGGACGTCGGCCAGCTCCGCCAGGGCCGGGTCCAGCAGCCGGGAGTGGAAGGCGTGCGAGACGCTGAGCCGGCGATGTCGGACCTTCCGCTCCTTGAGGTGCGCGGCCAGCCCGGCCACGGCGTCCGGGGGCCCCGACAGCACCACGGCCTCCGGTCCGTTGACGGCGGCGAGGTCCAGGCCGTGCTCGTCCGCCCAGGCCGCGGCGTCCGCCTCCGGCGCGACGATCGCGAGCATGCCGCCGCGCTCGGTGCCCTGCATGAGCCGGGCCCGCTCGGCGATCACGGTAAGCCCGGTGGGCCGGTCCATTACCCCCGCGTACACCGCGGCGGCGATTTCGCCGACGCTGTGCCCCATCACCGCCGTCGGGACGACGCCCCACGACTCCCACAGGGCGGCGAGCGCGAGCTCCAGCGCGACGAGCGCCGGCTGGGTCACCCGTGTCTCGTTGACGACGTCCGGGTCCGCGCCGTACAGGGTCAGCTCGGTGAGCGAGGCGCCGATGGACGGCTCCAGCGCCCGGTCGCAGGCGTCGAACGTGTCGCGGAAGACCGGCTCGGTCTCGTACAGCTCCCGGCCCATGCCGAAGTACTGGCTGCCCTGTCCGGAGAAGAGGAAGGCGATCCGCGGCGCGCCCGACACGGGTTCGGCGGGCGCGGGCTCGTCCAGCGCGGACAGGAGCCGGTCCCGGGACCTGCCGAACAGGGTCCGGCGGTACGGGAAGTGGGCGCGTCCGGCGCCCGCCACGGCGGCGAGGGCCGGCAGTTCCTCCTCGGCGGCCTCCGCCAGCCGTTCCCGCCAGGCCGCCGACAGGCGCGCCAGCCCGTCGGGGTCGGGGGCCGACAGCGGGACCAGCATGTTCGGGGCCGGGCCGGCGGGCGCCTCGGCGGAGTCGGGGGCGGGGTGGT
>NZ_SMLC01000294.1 GCF_004349245.1 Actinomadura sp. 6K520
GTCGGCGGGCGGGACGGGGAGCGGTTCCTGCAGCGCGGAGAGGCTCAGCAGGACGAGCGCCGCCGTCCAGCCCAGCGGAGCGGGCCCGGCGGGACCGCCGTCGGGGCCGACCTTCTCCGGCAGGACGCCCAGCGAGGTGCGGTGGGCCGACAGCCAGCCCAGCCGGCTGAGCGCGTCGCCGGTCCGGCCCGACGCGGCGGCCGCGAGACCGAACATGGCGACCTCCGGCGTCCAGGCGACGTCGGGGGAGCCCGACCACCGCTCGCCCGGCAGGACCCCGCCGTTCGGCAGCGCCTGCTTGCGGGCGGCGTCGATGATCGCGCCGGTCACACCGGGGTCGGCGGCCGCGAACGGCGGCGCGATGAAGGTCACCGACGTGTCCATCAGCCCGCCGGGGACGGGGGAGCGCGGGTAGCCGTACGGGGCGAACTGCCGGTCGACCGCGGCGGACAGGCGCCGCGCCGCCCGCTGCCACTCGGCGGCCTTCCCGCCGTCGCCGCGGCGCTCGGCGAGGTCCGCGGCGGACCGCAGGCCCGCCAGCACCGGCCCGACGACGCCGAGCGTGGGCCGCCGCGGGTCCTGCTCGTGCCGGGGGTCGCGCTCCCAGTAGTCGGACGAGGCGGGCGGCAGCCCCTCGGCGTCCAGCGAGCGCGCCAGGTGGTCGGCGGCGCGCCGGACCATCGGCCACAGGTCGGGGACCTCGCCCTCGCCCGGCGGATGGCGCAGCTGGTGGAACCACGTCGCCCACAGGACCCAGCCGAGCGAGTCGAGCTGCGCCGCCCGGCCGTCGGTGACGGCCGTCCCACCGGGGTGGTAGCGCGCGGCCCACATGCCGTCCTCGTTCTGCACCCGGGAGAGGAAGCCGAGGACGCGGCGGGCCTCGGCCGGATGCTCGGTCACGGTGAAGGCGGCGGCGGCGAACGCGGAGTCGCGCGGCCAGGAGTACCGCCACTTGGAGTACCACGACGCGAGCGACGCCCCGTTCGGGCGGGTGAGGAGCCGCAGGTCGAGCAGCGCGCGGGCCGCCATGTCGCGGAACCCGGGGTCGGTTCCGGTGGCGGGGTCGAGCCCGCCGGTGGGGATGGTGCCCTGCGACAGCCAGGAGCTGTCGGAGCGGATCGCGTGGCGGACCATGGGGTCGTCCGCCGCGACGGTCACCGGCCGCTCGCCGCCGGACGGGATGAGCCGGATCCGCCCGTCCGGGAGCCGGACGGCCGAGCTGTCGGGCAGGTACGCCGCCCCGTCGGCCTGCTCGGGCGGCAGCGGGACGCCGGTGAACGGCCAGCCGCCCCCGCCGATCAGCCCGGGGCTCGCCCAGCCGGGCTCCGTGCGCTCCGGGGCGGTGGCGCCGCCGGTGGCGATGAGGGCGGCGACGAGGAGGAGCGCGCCGGTGCGGCGGAAGGTGCGCGTCCCCCTGCGCCGTCCCGCCCTCCGGCCCGCCGGGGCCCGGCGGACGGGGGGACCGGGGACGGAGTCGGCGCGGACGAGCCTGGAGACGGTCTGGACCGGGGCCGCCGGATCGGGAGCGGCATCGGCGGAGACGGGTTCCGCGACTCTGGTGTCCCGTTCCTCCGCCATGGCCATACGTCCAGCCCCCTGCCGCTATCGCCGCCCTCGCTGATCATCACCGAAGCCCGAACAAGTACATCAAACTACGTCAACCGGTTCATCCTCCTCACGTGCCACTCGTGCCCGCCCTTGAGGACGAGCACACCTTCGTTCCGGTGACACTCGCGGACATTCGGACCCGGCGGCATCACCACGAAGCCGGGTTGACTAGGCTGCATCGACGGAGCGGACCGCAGAGTGCCGGCCGCACGGTGTCCCGTGTAACCCCCACTCGCGTGGTCATTCGGCTGTCGATCCCGTTTAAGGACGCCTCGTGGACCTGTTCGAACATCAGGCGAAGGAACTCTTCGCCGAGTACGGGGTACCGGTGCCCACCGGCAAGGTCGCCCATACCCCTGAGGAAGCCCGGGCCATCGCGGCGGAGCTGTTCGCCGCGGGGAGCTCGAAGGTCGTGGTCAAGGCCCAGGTGAAGACCGGAGGCCGCGGCAAGGCCGGCGGCGTGAAGCTGGCCGACTCGGCGGACGAGGCGCAAGCGCTCGCCGGCCGGATCCTCGGCATGGACATCAAGGGCCACACGGTCCACAAGGTCCTGGTCGAGGAGGGGAGCGCCATCGCGCAGGAGTACTACTTCTCGTTCCTGCTCGACCGCGCCAACCGCACCTTCCTGTCCATCTGCTCCGTCGAGGGCGGCGTGGAGATCGAGGAGGTGCCGCACGACCGGCTGGCGCTGGTGCAGATCTCGCCGCTGGACGGTGTCGACCGCGCGAAGGCCCGCGAGATCGCCGAGCAGGGCAGGCTCCCGGCGGAGGCCCTGGACGGCGCCGCCGAGATCATCGAGCGCCTCTGGGCCGTGTTCACCGACGAGGACGCCTCCCTCGTCGAGGTCAACCCGATGATCCTCACCTCCGCCGGCGAGGTGAAGGCCCTCGACGGCAAGGTCACGCTGGACGACAACGCGGGCTTCCGCCAGGAGCACGAGAAGTACGAGGACAAGGGCGCGGCCGACCCGCTGGAGGCGGCGGCCAAGGCCAAGGACCTCAACTACGTCAAGCTCGACGGCAGCGTCGGCATCATCGGCAACGGCGCGGGGCTGGTCATGTCCACCCTGGACGTGGTCGCCTACGCCGGTGAGGAGTTCGGCGGCCAGAAGCCCGCGAACTTCCTCGACATCGGCGGCGGCGCGTCCGCCGAGGTGATGGCGAACGGGCTGGAGATCGTCATGTCGGACGGCGACGTGAAGTCCGTGTTCGTGAACGTCTTCGGCGGCATCACGGCGTGCGACGCCGTCGCCAACGGCATCGTGTCGGCCTACCAGCTGCTCGCCGAGCGCGGCGAGGCCGTCAACCGCCCCCTCGTCGTCCGGCTGGACGGCAACAACGCCGACCTCGGGCGCAAGATCCTCAGCGACGCCTCGCTGAGCGGCGTACAGCAGGTCGACACCATGGACGACGCGGCCAGGCGTGCCGCGGAACTCGCGGCAGGTGCATGAGCGATGGCCATCTGGCTCACCGAGAACAGCAAGATCATCATCCAGGGCATCACGGGCTCCGAGGGCACCAAGCACGGCCGCCGGATGCTCGCCTCCGGCGCCCGGGTCGTCGGCGGCGTGAACGCCCGCAAGGCCGGGCAGACCGTCGACTTCGACGGCACGACGCTGCCCGTCCTCGGCACCGTCAAGGAGGCGATGGAGCAGACCGGCGCGGACGTGTCGGTCGTCTTCGTCCCGCCGAAGTTCACCAAGGACGCCGTCGTCGAGGCGATCGACGCCGAGATCCCCCTCTGCGTCGTCATCACCGAGGGCATCCCCGTCCACGACACCGCCTACTTCTGGGCCTACGCCGAGAAGAAGGGCGGCAAGACCCGCATCATCGGGCCGAACTGCCCCGGGATCGCCTCGCCCGGCAAGTCGAACGCGGGCATCATCCCGGCCGACATCACCACCCCCGGCCGCATCGGGCTGGTGTCCAAGTCGGGCACGCTGACCTACCAGATGATGTACGAGCTGCGCGACGTCGGCTTCTCCACCTGCGTCGGCATCGGCGGCGACCCCGTCATCGGCACGACCCACATCGACGCCCTCAAGGCGTTCCAGGACGACCCCGACACCGACGCCATCGTCATGATCGGCGAGATCGGCGGGGACGCCGAGGAGCGCGCCGCCGCCTACATCGAGCAGCACGTGACCAAGCCGGTCGTCGGCTACGTCGCCGGGTTCACCGCCCCCGAGGGCAAGACCATGGGCCACGCGGGCGCCATCGTGTCCGGCTCGTCCGGTACCGCGGAGGCGAAGAAGGAGGCCCTGGAGAAGGTCGGCGTCCGGGTCGGCAAGACCCCCAGCGAGACCGCCGTCCTCATGCGCGAGATCATGCAGAACCTCTGACCCGCGGGAACCGCGGGGACCGCGAAAGACGCCCGAGCCGCCCGGCGGCCCGGGCGTCTTTCGCTTCCCACCCCCGTGGGGGACGACAAAGGCGACACGCCGGGCTCGGGGGCGGCCGGCGGGTGGGCTTGGTGCCAGCATGTAGCGGGTGAGCGAACCGAGCCCTGGACGGCGTGCCACCCCCGAGGCGGCGGGACGGGCGCCGAGGCGTCCGGAGCGGGGCGCCGCACAGCGCCGGGCGGAGGGCCGGCCGGACGGCCCGCCGGCGCCGCCGGCCGCGAGACCGCTGTACGTGACGGGACTCGTCGCGGCGCTGTGGTGCATCGGGATCGGGCTCGCCGTGCTGACCACGGTCACACTGATCGGCTGGATCGCCGCGCCCAAGACCGCCCTCGGCGACGGCCTGGCCGGGGTGTTCCGGTCGGCCGTGAACTTCTGGCTCGTGTCCCACCACGCGGGCTTCTCCTACGAGCAGGGGCGGGTGGGGCTCCTCCCGCTCGGGGTCGTCGTCCTGCCCGGGGCGCTGCTGTACCGCGGCGGCGGGTGGATGATCCGGGTGGCCGGGCTGCCGCACCGCCCCCGGAGGGCGGTCGTGCAGGTCGCGCTCTCGCTGGCCGCCCCCTACGCGGGGCTGGCGGGCCTGCTCGCGCTGGCGGCGACGTCCCCGCAACTGCGGCCGTCGGCGTGGCAGGCGCTCCTGGCGGGGTTCCTGGTCGCGGTCGTCGCGGGCGGGCTGGGCGCCGCGCGCGCCGTCGTCGCCGCGCAGGTCGCGGCGGAGGCGCGGGGCCAGCGGGTCCGCTCCGGGCTCGGCGCGCTGCTGCGGCTGCTGCCGGACCGGCCGCGCTCGCTGGTGATCGGCGTCGCGGGGTCGCTGTCGGTGCTGCTCGCCTCGGGGGCGCTGCTCGTGGGCGGGGCGCTCGCCGTGAACATGCCGGACGCCGACCACCTGTACGACCTCCTCGCACCCGGTGTCGTCGGCGGCGTCCTGCTCCTGCTGGTGGAGCTGGCGTTCCTGCCGAACGCGGTGATCTGGGGCGTGGCGTACGCGGTCGGGCCGGGCTTCTCCGTCGGCGCCGGGACGAGCGTGTCGCCGACCGGGGTGTTCCTGGACGCCGTCCCGGCGTTCCCGCCGCTCGCGGCGCTGCCCGACCCCGGTCCGGCGCCCGCGGTGTCGCTGCTCGCGCTGGCGGCGCCGTTCGTCGCGGGCGCGGTGGGCGGCGTCCTCACGATCCGGTCCCTGCCCGCCCCGGTGTCGGAGGGGGCGCCGATGTGGGGGTTCGTGTCCGGGGCGCTGACCGGCGCCGTGGTGGCGCTGCTGAGCGCGCTGTCGGGCGGGCCGCTCGGCGGCGGGCGGATGGCGACGGTGGGGCCCTCGGCGTGGCAGGTCGGGCTCATGGCGGCGCTGGAGGTCGGCATCTCCGCGGCGATCGCGGCGTGGGCGGCGAACTCGATGATCCTGCGCCGTCCCGCCCGCGCGGAGGCCAGGGCCGCGAAACGTGCGGACCGCCCGGACCGCCCGAAACGGCCGAAGGGCCGTGCCGGGGAACGGCCGGAGAAGCGCCCGCGCCCGCGCTCGCGGGAGGTCCCCGTGCCCATGCCGCTGTCGGCGCCCGTCCCGGGGGACTACGGGAGCGCGCCGGAGCCCGCCCCCCGGGCACCGTTCGCGCCGTTGTTCTGGGGGGCCGTGGCGGGCGTTCCCGGGTTGCTGATGTATCGGGCGGTCAACACGCTCGATGCGATGGTCGGGTACCGGAGTCCGC
>NZ_SMLC01000295.1 GCF_004349245.1 Actinomadura sp. 6K520
TGGCGGGGGCGTCCGGCGGGGACGGCGTGCCCGGCGCCGGCCGCTCCGTCTCCTTCGCGGGGGTGCCGGCCGGCGAGGTCGCCGGGGGCGCCGGGTTCGCCGGGTTCGCACCGCCTCCGGCGGGGGCGCCGCCGGTCCGCGGCGCCGGGCCGGTACCGCCGTTCCGGGCCGGCGCCTCGGGGGAGCCGGGCACCTCGCCCGTCGCCCGCTCGGTCCCGGACAGGCCGGGCACCGGGTGCCGCGGGCCGGCGGTGTTCGTCGCGGACGCCGGGTTCGCCCCGCCGCTCGACGACGTCGGGACGATCGAGGCGGTCCCGCCGCCGCCCTTCGGCGACGGCCAGGCGGCGAGCAGGCCGATGACGGCCGCGGCGGAGGCGGCCACGCCGGCCGCGGCGCCGAGGCCCCGGTGCAGGCCGCCGGACAGCCCGCGCCGCGGGCGGTCGCCGGTCCCGCCCCGGCGGGGCCGGTCGGCGCCGATCACCACGAGCGGGCTCGGGGAGACGACGCTCGGCAGCGGACGGACGGCCTCGTCCTCGCAGCCGGCGAGGACCTGGTCGCGCAGCCAGCCGGGCGCGCGGGCCGGGGCCCGCCGGGCCAGCAGCTGCGGCAGCCGCTTCTTCTCGAACGCGGTGATGAGGTCGTGCCGCGCCTGGGTCGTCCCGCGCATCAGGATGTCGAGCACGGAACGCTCCAGACGCGTCCGCGCCGCGTCGAGCAGCTGGGCCACCGTGTCCGGCGCGATGCCGAGGACGCGGGCGATGTCGTGCGGTTCGAGCCACTCGCCCGCCCACAGCAGCAGCACCTCGCGGTGGTCGGTGCGCAGGGCCCCGGCGGCGCGCAGCAGCGGGTCGGTGTCGGCGAACAGCACGCCGCCCCGCCCGTCGAGGTTGCCGGCGAACGCGCCGCGCTCGGCGCAGGCCGACCGCGACAGCGAGTACAGCCACAGGACGGTGTCGCCGCGCGGCGGCTGGTGGACGGCCGCGGTGAACGCGTCCCCGACGGCCGCCGCCGCGCGCTGGTCGCCGACCAGCGACCAGCAGTACGCGTACAGGCGGTCGGCGTGCGCGTCGTAGAGCGAGCCCATGTCCCCGCGCATGTGACCTCCCCGATCGTCGGCCGGCATCCACGAATGGTGCATACCGCTGGTTGACGGACTCTAGCGTCTCCGGTCAATGCCTGAGAAGTCCGGGATTAGGCATGGCGTCGAATAGTACGGAAGGTAACGGGGAAGCGTGCGGACGGTGATGTTCATGGAGATTTAGCGAAGTTCGCCAAATTAGTCGGATTTCTGATCCGGTTCAGCTGGGAAGGTTCGCTTCCGCCATCACCCAGCTGAGGAGTGAGCCGTGTCCCGCCTGACCGTGGAGGACGTCTACCAGCACGTTCGCGGTGTCTGCTTCAAGACGGGGCCGCCCGGGACGGTCGGCGCCGAGACCGAGTGGTTCGTCGTCGACGCCGCCGACCCGGCCGCCCACGTCCGGGGCGACCGGGTGCGCGCCCTCGTCGGCGCGGCAGGCCCGCCGCCCGGGGGCAGCCGGGTCACCTACGAGCCGGGCGGGCAGCTGGAGCTCAGCTCCGCGCCGTTCCGCGGGCTCGGGGAACTGCACGCCGAACTCGCCCGGGACGTCGCGCACGTGCGGGACGCCCTCGCGCCGGACGGCCTCGCCCTCGCCGGGCACGGCGTCGACCCCGTCCGCCGCCCCCGCTACCAGGCCGACCATCCCCGCTATGCCTGCATGCGCGACTACTTCCGCGCGGGCGGGTTCCCGGACGCCGGCCTGGCGATGATGTGCTCGACCGCGTCCGTCCAGGTCAACCTGGACATCGGCGCGGACCCCGGCGACGCGTGCCGCCGCTGGCGGCTCGCGCACGCGCTCGGCCCCGTGCTCGTCGCCGCGTTCGCGAACTCGCCGCTGCGCGCCGGCCGCCGGACCGGGATGCGCTCGTCCCGGCAGGGCATCTGGACCGAGCTCGACCCCTGCCGCACGCTCCCCGTCCTGCGGGACGGCGCGGACACCGACCCCGCCGAGGCGTGGACGAGGTACGCGCTCGACGCGCGGGTCATGCTCGTCCACACCGCCGAGGGCGAATGGGTGTCCGATCCCGGGATGTCGTTCCTGGAGTGGCTCGCCAAGGGCGAGCCCTGCGCGGACGACCTGACCTACCACCTGTCCACCCTGTTCCCGCCGGTCCGGCCGCGCGGCTGGCTGGAGCTGCGCATGATCGACGCCCTGCCCGGCCCGTACTGGCCCGTCCCCGTCGCGGTCGCGACCGCACTGCTGGACGACCCCGCGGCCGCGCGCGCCGCGGAGGAGGCCGCCGAGCCGGTGGCCGGGCGGTGGGCGGAGGCCGCCCGGCTCGGCCTGTCCGACCCGCCCCTGGCCGCGGCGTCGCGGGCCTGCTTCGCCGCGGCGCTGGACGCGCTGCCCCGGCTCGGCGCGTCCGGCCTCGTCCCGCTGGTGGACGAGTACGCCCGCCGCTACGTCGAGCGGGGGCGCTGCCCCGCCGACGACCCCGCTCCGCCCCCGAACCTGTCCGAGGAGGATGCGACATGACCCGGACGAACCCCCGGGACGCGCCCGCCGCGCACCCGGCCGCCGCAGACGAGGACGCGCTGAAGGAACTCATCGCGGGCGAGCTCGGCGCGGTGCGCGACCGCAGTCTCGGCCTCACCACCGACGTCCTGGACGAGGCGGACCTCACCTCGCAGGTGTCCCCGCTGATGTCACCGCTCGTGTGGGACCTCGCGCACGTCGGCAACTACGAGGAGCTGTGGCTGCTGCGCGCCGCGGCCGGCGCGGACGCGATGCGCCCGGAGATCGACGGGCTGTACGACGCGTTCGAGCATCCGCGCGCCGAGCGGCCGTCGCTGCCGCTGCTGCCGCCGGACGAGGCCCGCTCCTACATCGGCACGGTGCGGGCCAAGGTGCTGGACGCGCTGCCGTCGGTGCGGTTCGACACCGCGGATCCGCTCACCTCGGGCGGGTTCGTCTACGGGATGGTCGTCCAGCACGAGCACATGCACGACGAGACCATGCTGGCCACGCACCAACTGCGCGAAGGCGCTCCCGCGCTGCTCGACCCGGTCACCGGGCCACCGCGGAAGGGCCCTGCCGGGAGTTCCGGGATAGGCGAGGTCCTGATCGAGGCGGGGCCGTTCCAAATGGGCACGTCGGACGATCCCTGGGCGTACGACAACGAACGTCCCGCCCATGTTGTCGATCTCCCGGCGTACTACATCGACGTCGAGCCCGTTACCAACGCCGCCTACATCTCCTTCATGGAAGCCGGTGGTTATGACGATCCGCGATGGTGGGATCCCGCCGGATGGGAATGGCGCAGCGGGGGCGGTAAACGCGCGCCCGCCTTCTGGCGCCGCGAGGGCGGCCAATGGCTGCGGCGCCGGTTCGGGCGGACCGAACCCGTCCCGCCGGACGAGCCCGTCCAGCACGTGTCCTGGTACGAGGCGGACGCCTACGCGCGGTGGGCCGGCAAGAGGCTGCCGACCGAGGCCGAGTGGGAGAAGGCCGCCCGCTGGGATCCGGTGGCCGGCCGGTCACGCCGCTATCCCTGGGGCGACGCCTACGAGGAGGGGCGTGCCAACCTGGGGCAGCGGGCGCTCCGCCCGTCCGAGACGGGCGCCCACGCGTCCGGGGCCTCGGCGTACGGGGTCAGGCGCCTCCTGGGGGACGTGTGGGAGTGGACGTCGTCCGACTTCGGCGGCTATCCGGGCTTCCGGTCCTTCCCCTACAAGGAGTACTCGGAGGTGTTCTTCGGCCCCGAGTACAAGGTGCTGAGAGGCGGCTCCTGGGCCACGCACCCGCTCGCCGTGCGCGGATCATTCCGCAACTGGGACTACCCCATCAGGCGGCAGATCTTCTCCGGTTTCCGCTGTGCGCGCTCCGTCGCCGGGGAGGGGAGCTAGATGTGCCGCCATCTCGGCTACCTGGGGCCTGAGCGGACGCTGCACTCGCTCATCTACGACGGTGAGCACTCGCTGGAGACCCAGTCGTACGCGCCGCGCATGACGCAGGGATGCATCCTCAACGCCGACGGCTACGGCGTCGGCTGGTACCGCGACGGTGCGCCCGTCCGCTTCCGGCGCGCCCAGCCGATCTGGACCGACCAGTCGTTCCGCGAGGTCGCCGGGGCGGTCCGGGCGTCCTGCGCGGTCGCGGCGGTCCGGTCGGCGACGGCCGGGTTCCCCGTGGACGAGGCGTGCGCCCAGCCGTTCCGGGCCGGGTCGTGGCTGTTCAGCCACAACGGCAGGATCGACGACTTCGGCGGCGTCGAGGGCAGGCTCCGGGAACTCGCCGGGGACCTCGCCGCGGTGCCCGACGCCCGCGCTCCCCTCGACTCGGCGCCGCTCTTCGCCCTCGCCGTCCGGCGCTGGCGGGACGGCGCGTCCCTCGGCGACGGCCTCGCCGCCGTCGTCGGCGAGATCACCGCGTTCGCCCCGGGCCGCTACAACCTGCTCGCCTCCGACGGCACGTCCCTGGCCGCCACGACCTGGGGCGACTCCCTGTTCGTCCGCGAGGGCGCGGACCAGATCCGGATCGCGTCCGAGCCGCTGAACGGCGACGCCGGATGGAAGGCCGTCCCCGACCGCTCCCTCGTCACCGCCGGGCTCGCGTCCGGCGTGTCGATCACGCCCCTTTAAGTCGATCACGCCCTTTGAGGAGAACCACGTGGACCGGTTCCTGACCGCCGACGACCTCGCCAAGACGCTCCGCAACGACGTCCACGAGGGACTGACCGGCACGCCCAAGACCCTGCCGCCCAAGTGGTTCTACGACGAGCGCGGCAGCGCCCTGTTCGAGGAGATCACCAAGCTGGAGGAGTACTACCCGACCCGCCGCGAACGGGAGATCCTCGTCGCGCGGGCGCCCGCCGTCGCCGCCGCCACCGGCGCCCGGACGCTGCTGGAACTCGGCGCCGGGTCGGGGGAGAAGACCCGGCTGCTGCTCGACGCCCTCGCCGGGACGCTGCGCACGTACGTGCCAGTGGACGTGAGCGGCGACTTCCTGGAGGAGGCCGCGGCGGGGATCGCCGCCGACCATCCCGGCCTGGACGTCCGGCCCGTCGTCGCCGACTACGAGCGGCACCTGCACCTGCTGCCGGGCGGGGAGCGCCGCCTCGTCGCCTTCCTCGGCGGGACGATAGGCAACATGCCCCCCGCCGAGCGGATCGGGTTCCTCGGCGGCGTCCGCGCCACCATGTCCGGGGGCGACTTCCTGCTGCTGGGAGCCGACCTCGTCAAGGACCCGGGACGGCTCGTCGCCGCCTACGACGACGCGGCCGGGGTAACCGCCGAGTTCGACCGCAACGTCCTGCACGTCATCAACGCCGAACTGGACGCGGACTTCGACCCGGACGCCTTCGAGCACCGCGCGGTCTGGAACGACGCCGAGGAGTGGATCGAGATGCGCCTGCGGTCCACCCGGGACCAGGACGTCCGCGTGGGCGGCCTCGACCTGGCGGTGTCGTTCGCCGCCGGTGAGGAGATGCGCACCGAGATCTCCGCCAAGTTCCGCCGGGAACGGCTGGAGGCCGAGCTGGGCGCGGCCGGGATGGAGGTCGCGGAGTTCTGGACGGACGCGGACGGCGACTTCTCCCTCACCCTCGCCCGCCCCGCCGGCTGAGCCCTG
>NZ_SMLC01000296.1 GCF_004349245.1 Actinomadura sp. 6K520
GAGACAGGCGGGAGCGGGTGGCGTAGGGGCGGGACTGGTCGGTCCAGGTTTGTCCGTTCCAATAGCGTTCGCGGCCCATCCACTCTGGATCTGGGTACCACCCAGGTGGTGTGCTCACCGGAACCCTCCCGTCAGGATCGGTTCAAAGGTTTGCGCACGCCACGACACAGCGTCAACGGGAAGGTCACAGCTTCGGGGTGAAAGGTCGGCGATGCCGGGGATCGTCAGGCTCGGCGAGGCCGCGCAGGGCGGTTTCGACGAGTTCGATGGCCTGCAGGAGGGCGACGAGCCGGGCGCCTTCGCGGCGGTAGGTCTCCAGGACGGATTCGACGCCGTGCGGTGGGACGACGTCCCCGAGATCCACGCGGGCGGTGCGGAAGCCCTCGCGTGCCGCCTCCACGGACGCGGCGGCGTGGTGGCGGGCCATCCGGGCGAGGACGATGGGATAGCGGCGCAGCACGCCGTAGCGCCGGTACTCGGGCGGAACGAGTTCGAGCAGCCAGGCCACGGCGGTGTCCTCGAAGCGCTCGGTGCCCGGTGGGTGCACCTGCGCGGGCCAGCCGGGCGGGACGTAGGTGCTCACGCGGTCAGGATAACCCGGCGTCGAACTTATGTTCGATACAAATCGGACACGTTATTCCGGCGGCGGGTTTCGGCGGATGCGGATCCTGCCCGAGTCCAGGTCGTCGCGCGTGCTGCCTGAGCCGGTCTGCTCATGGTCGTCCTGGCGCAGGATCTTCTGCCGCTCCTGCTCCTCGACCTTGACCTTCTTCGACCCCTCGAAGGCGGACGCCAGGTCCTCGAACATGCCGCCGCCGAACCCGGCGCCGGTCTCGCCATCACCGCGAATGGCCCCCATCAGGGAGGACTTGCCCGTCCCCTCGCGAGGCCATTCGACGATCTCCTGCTCGGCCTGCTCCGGGCGGTTGCCCATGGCGCGGCCCTTGACGCGCTTGCGGCGGCGAAAAGGTGACTTCACACACTCTCCAACGCGATGGGTGTCCAGATTGATCCCGGCGGCCGCTCAGGCCGTGAAAGACCACCGGGTGGGAGAACCGGTGAAGTCCCCCTGGCGGAGTCCGAAGGCCTGCTGAGGCCGTACCGCGACGGTCGCGTTCACCTCGGGGTCCAGGAAGTCCACACGGTATCTGGTCGCGTACTTGGAATTGACGAGGTCGATGAACCGCTGGAGGTCCTTTTGCTCGGTCAGTACCTCGGCGAGCCCCTCGATGACCACCGGGTTCTCGGCCTCCTCGGTGGTGACCACGACCCGCGGGTTCGCCCGCAGGTTCACCATCTTGCGGGACGGAACGCTGCTGCTGAACAGCAGTGCCTCACCGGACCAGGCGCCCCACACCGGCATGGCGTGCGGCCGCCCGTCCGGCCGCACCGTGCAGAGCCAGAAGTTCCGGGCCGCCCGGAGCTGCTCCACGGCCCAGGACCATGGCAGCAGGCCGCTTCCCTCTTCCGGGCCCACGATGCCGTAGCCGGGCATGTACGGCCGTTCGGCGATCGGTTCCAAGGGGTCGGTGGGCTGGGTGGGCTCCGGTTCCGCCGCGGCGCCGGAAGCCGACATGGCGTTCTCCCCTCTTTCGGTTCTGTCCCTGTCTGGCTGTCCCCGGCCTATCGTTTCAGACCTCCGGGCCCCGTGGTGACGCTCGGTGGCTCGTTGGGAGCGGCTCGGCGCGGTAGCCTGCGGGACGTGCGCCTATCCCATGTCATCACGGCTCTGGAGGAGCTCTATCCGCCCGAGTGGGCGGAGTCCTGGGACGCCGTCGGTCTCGTGTGCGGCGACCCCGACCAGGAGGTCGGACGGGTGCTGTTCGCGGTCGACCCGGTGGCCGCCGTGCTCGATGAGGCGCTGGAGTGGGGGGCCGACCTTGTGGTCACGCATCATCCGCTGCTGCTGCGCGGGGTGCACTCGGTCGCGGCGACCACGCCGAAGGGACGGCTCGTCCACCGGATGATCAGGAACGGGGTGGCGCTGCACACCGCGCACACCAACGCGGACCGGGCCGATCCCGGCGTGTCGGACGCGCTGGCGCGGGCCGTCGGCCTCACCGGCGACCTGCGTCCGATGGTCCCCGCCGACGACGATCCCCGCCGCGGCCTCGGCCGGATCGGGGACCTGCCCGAGCCGCTCACGCTGCGGGAGTTCACCGGGCGGGTGGCGGCCGGGCTGCCGTCCACCGCCTGGGGAGTGCGGGCCGCGGGCGACCCGGACCGCATCGTCCGCACCGTCGCCGTGTGCGGGGGCGCCGGCGACTCCCTGCTCGGCACCGCGCACGCCGCCGGTGTCGACGTCTATCTCACCGCCGACCTGCGGCATCACCCCGCCTCGGAGTTCGCCGAGCACGGCGGCCCGGCCCTGGTGGACGCCGCGCACTGGGCGACCGAGTGGCCCTGGCTCGCCGACGCCGAGCGGCGCCTGGCGGCGGCCTCCCCGGACGCGGGCAAGTTGGAGACCAGGGTGTCCACGCTCGTCACCGACGCGTGGCGCCTCCACGACGAAGGAGCACATTGAAAGCCGCACCGCAAGCCCAGCTCCGCCTGCTCGACCTGCAGGAGCTTGACGCCTCGCTGGACCGGCTGGCCCACCGCCGGCGCACGCTTCCCGAGCTGGCGGAGATCGAGCGGCTGGAGGGACGCCTGACCGAACTGCGCGACGCGATCGTGGCGGCCGAGACGGAGGCCGGCGACCTGCAGCGGGAGCAGAAGAAGGCCGAACAGGACGTCGAGCAGGTCCGCGCCCGCGCCGACCGCGACCAGAAGCGGCTCGACTCCGGGCAGGTGTCCTCGGCCAAGGACCTCGGCAACCTCCAGGCGGAGATCGAGTCGCTGCAGCGCCGCCAGTCCGACCTGGAGGAGGTCGTCCTGGAGATCATGGAGCGGTCGGAGGAGGCGGAGGGCAGGGTCTCCGCGCTGCGCGCCGACCAGTCCGCCGCGCAGGACGAGATGGCGGGGCTCGTCGAGCGCCGCGACGCCGCTCGGCGGGAGATCGACGACGAGGCCGGGACGACCAGCGCCGCGCGCACCGCGGTCGCCAAGGACGTCCCCGAGGACCTGCTGGCCCTCTACGAGAAGCTGCGCGGCCAGTTCGGCGGCGTCGGCGCCGCCAAGCTGTTCCGCGGCGCCTGCCAGGGCTGCCACCTGGCGCTCAACACGGTGGACCTGAACAACATCAGGGCCGCCGCCGGGGACGAGGTCGTCCGCTGCGAGGAGTGCCGGCGCATCCTGATCCGGACGCCAGAGTCGGGCCTGTGAGCGCGGTCGCCGGGCGCGGGGGCGCGGGCCGCAAGCTGATCGTCGAGGCGGACGGGGGCTCGCGCGGCAATCCGGGCCCCGCCGGGTACGGGGCGCTCGTCCGCGACGCGCTGACCGGGGAGGTCCTGGCCGAGGTCGCCGAGGCGATCGGGGAGGCCACCAACAACGTGGCGGAGTACCGGGGCCTGATCGCCGGGCTGACCGCCGCGTCCGCGATCGACGCGGCCGCCCGCGTCGAGGCCCGGATGGACTCCAAGCTCGTCGTGGAGCAGATGTCCGGACGCTGGAAGATCAAGCACCCGGACATGGTCCCGCTGGCGCTGCGGGCCCGTGAGCTGGCGGAGGACCTGGGGCCGGTCTCCTACACGTGGATCCCGCGGAACCGCAACGCGCACGCCGACCGCCTCGCCAACGAGGCCATGGACGCCGCGGCCCGCGGCGAGCACTGGGTCCGCAAGATCGAGGAGACGCCGGGGGAGCCGGAGCCGCCGCCGGCGCCGGCGCGGCCCCCGTCGTCCACCCCGGTGACCACGGTCCTGCTCCGGCACGGTGAGACGCCGCTGTCGGTCGAGAAGCGCTTCGCGGGGACGAGCGACGTCCCCCTCACCGCGGACGGCCTCGCCCAGGCCCGCGCCGCGGCCCTCGCCCTCAAGGACCGCGGGCTGGACGCGATCGTCACCTCGCCGCTGGCGCGCTGCCGCGCCACCGCCGCCGAGGTCGCCGCCGTCACCGGGCTCGACGTCCGCGTCGAGGACGGTTTCCGCGAGGCCGACTTCGGCGAGTGGGAGGGGCTCACGTTCGCCGAGGCCGGAAAGGGCTGGCCGGCCGAGCTCAAGGCGTGGCTGGCCGACCCGGAGGTCGCGCCGCCCGGCGGGGAGAGCTTCGCGCAGGTCTCCCGCCGCGTCCGCACCGCCCTGGACAAGGTGAAGGTCCGCCACCGCGAGCAGACCGTCCTGGTGGTCTCGCACGTCACGCCGATCAAGATGCTCGTCAAGGACGCCCTGGGCGCGCCCATGCCGTCCCTGTACCGGATGCACCTGGACGTGGCGGCGCTGTCGTCCATCGACTGGTACGCCGACGGCCCCGCCACCCTGCGCTCGTTCAACGACGTCCACCATCTTCCGGCCTGACCGGAACCGGCCTTCCGTCTCGGCCTCGCGCACGCCTACCCTCCACTCAAGGGCACCGTGACCTGGGGAGGAACCGTGACGACGAAGATCCTGCTGGACGAGTCGAGGCTCCCGAGCCGCTGGTACAACGTCGTCCCCGACCTGCCCGAGCCGCCACCCCCGCCGCTGCACCCGGGGACGCGCGAACCGGTCGGCCCGGACGACCTCGCACCGCTGTTCCCGATGGAACTCATCGCCCAGGAGGTCTCGGGCGAGCGCTTCGTCGACATCCCCGAGGAGGTCCGCGACGTCTACCGGCTCTGGCGCCCCACCCCCCTCATCCGGGCGCACCGCCTCGAACACGCGCTCGGCACGCCCGCCCGCATCTACGTCAAGTACGAGGGCGTCTCCCCGGTCGGCTCCCACAAGGCGAACACGGCCGTCCCGCAGGCGTACTACAACGCGCGACAGGGCATCAAGCGCCTGACCACCGAGACGGGCGCCGGCCAGTGGGGCAGCGCCCTCGCGTTCGCGTGCGCGCAGTTCGCCCTCGAATGCGAGATCTGGATGGTCCGGGCGTCCTACGACCAGAAGCCGTACCGCCGCTCCATGATGCAGATGTACGGGGCGCAGGTGCAGGCCAGCCCGTCCCGGCTGACCGCGTCCGGCGCGAAGATCCTCGCGGACGATCCGGGCTCGCCCGGCTCCCTCGGCATCGCCATCAGCGAGGCCGTCGAGTCGGCCTCCCCCGACGACACCCGGTACGCCCTCGGCAGCGTCCTGAACCACGTCCTGATGCACCAGACGGTGATCGGCGAGGAGGCCCTCGAACAACTCGCGCTCGTCGGCGACACCCCCGACCTGATCGTCGGCTGCACCGGCGGCGGCTCCAACTTCGCGGGCCTGTTCTTCCCGTTCCTCCGCGAGAAGCTGCAGGGCCGCATGGACCCGGCCATCAGGGCGGTGGAGCCGGAGGCGTGCCCGTCCTTCACCCGAGGCCGCTACGCCTACGACTTCGGCGACACGGCCGGCTTCACACCCCTGCTGAAGATGCACACCCTCGGGCACGACTTCGTCCCCGACCCCATCCACGCGGGCGGCCTCCGCTACCACGGGATGGCACCGCTGCTCTCCCACATGTACGAGCTGGACATCTTCGAGGCCGAGGCCAAACCGCAGCGCGAATGCTTCGAGGCGGGAATCCTGTTCGCCCGCACGGAGGGCATCGTCCCCGCCCC
>NZ_SMLC01000297.1 GCF_004349245.1 Actinomadura sp. 6K520
CCGCCGCCGGTCGCGCTCCCGACCCCCGCCGAGCCGCCCCCGGCCGAACCGGCCACCGCCGAACCGGCCACCGAGGCCGCGGCGTCCCCGGCCGGGCCACCGCCCGAGTCCCCGGCGACCGAGTCCCCGGCGGCTGCCGCGGGGCCGGCCGGCGCCGGGCCGAGCGCGCTGCCGCCGGCCGGGCCGCCGCCGAACGTTCCGCCGTCCCCTCCGCGCACCACCGTGGACTCCGTCCCGGAGACCCATCCGATCGGCGCGCCACTGCCGCCCGCGCCCCCGAAGCGGCCGCGTCCGGCGACGCGGAAGCCGCGGCCCCGCCACGGCCTGGTCGTCCTCGCGGCGGGGGTCGTCGGCGCATCGGCCCTGTTCGGCGTGCGCACCCTGATGCCCGACGACGCAAACCCCGGACACCAGCCCGGCGCGGCGGCGGTCGCGGACGATTCCGGCGAGGAGCCCCCGGAGGTCGACGAGAAGATCTTCGACGACAATTTCAGCGACGAGACCTCGGGCTGGAAGACCGCCGCCGCACCGATCTGGGACGCGTCCTACCACGACCGCAAGTACGAGCTCCACGTCCTGCCCGCGTCGAACCTGACCAGCGTCGACGCGCCCGTGGAGGACGTCCCCGACTCGCAGCTCATGGAGGTGAAGGTCGAGCACACGCGGGGCGAGGGCGGCGAGGCGGGCGTCTACTGCCACGGGCAGGCCGACGGCTTCGCGTTCCTCCTCCGCGACGACGGCCGGGTCCGCATCGCGCGGATGGACGGCTCCGCGCCGACGGACCTGGCGACCGGCACCGCCACCGACCTTCGCGACAACGACGACCGGATCCAGGCAGCCTGCGTCGAGGACGGGTCGCGCCTGAGCCTCGGCATGTGGGTCAACGGCGAGCACGTCGCGAGCGCCGCCGTCGACGCCCCGGACGACGCCCCCGGACCGAGCGGGCTGATCGCGTACCGTCCCGACGGCGCCACCGGTCACCCGGAGGCGACGTTCGACAACTTCGCCCTGTGCTCCGTCTAGCTCTCGCCTACTCCTTGCGGCCGGTAGCGGCCACGGTGACGCCGAGGCCGATCATCATCAGCCCGCCGGCGCCGCCGACGGCCGCGAGCCGCCGGGGCGACCGGGCGAACCAGGCACGGGCCGTCCCGGCCGCGACGCCCCACACGCTGTCGCTCAGCAGCGCGATGATCGCGAAGATCAGCCCGAACACCATCATCTGCAGCGCCGCGTGACCGTGTTCCCGCACCACGAACTGAGGCAGGACCGCCGCGAAGAACACCGTCGTCTTCGGGTTGGTGATGCCGACGACGAACCCCTGCCAGACGGCCCGGCCCCCGCCGCCGCCTCCCTCGTCCCGGCCGGCCGCGTCCTGGAGCGAACGGCGGTGCCGGATGGCCTGGACCCCGAGGTAGACGATGTAGACCGCGCCGACGGTCTTCAGCACCGTGAACACGACCGCGGACCGTTCGACGACCGAGCCGACACCGACCGCGACGGCGACCGTCAGCACCAGCGCCGCCAGCACGCCGCCGACGACACCGGCGAGGGCGGTGCGGCGGCCGTGCGCCAGCGCGCGCCCGACGACGAACAGCACGGACGGGCCGGGGATCACGATGATGGCGAACGCCATCACGGAGAAGGCGAGCACCTGATGCGTCGACACCATGCCCGCACGATAGGCCGCGGGCCCCGCCCCCTCCCAATGGATTTCCGGGCCCGGCGGGCGCGGCGGGGGCGGCGGGGGCGGCCTGCCTGCGGCGGTTCTGGACGGACGTGCGGCCCGTCGGCCGCATCGCCAACGGCGTCGGCCTGGACAACCGGGAACAGGGCAAACCGGTGTGGATCTGCCGCGGGCAGCGCGCCCCGTGGGCGGAGCTGAAGACGCTGTCCTAGCCGTCAGGGGGCGTCAGGGGGCGAGGATGTCCCAGGCGCCGCCGCGGCGGACCAGCAGATCGTGGGTGAGGAGGCTCCCGGCGGGCACGTCCCAGGCCGGGTCACCGCCGCTCTCCCCGCGATCTTCGGCCCACACCTGCTGGACGGCCCAGCGGAGCTTGTCGACACCGTCCGGGTGGCCGGTGCCGGACGCGACGAACACGTCCCGCGCCGGGGCCGCCACGACGAGGTCGCCCTCCACATCCTGCGCGAGCTTCTCCAGGAACCCCTCGTCCAGCAGCAGGCCCGACTCCAGGCTCCCCCGCCTCGCCGCGGTGCCCGCCCCGGCGAGGGACACCGTCACGGCGCGCACGTCCGGGTACCAGCTGAGGCTCAGCTCGGGGCGCAGGTCCCGCAGGTTGATCACCGCGCGGCGGCGGAGCTCGCCGGGCGGCACCCCCAGCTCGGCGCAGTGCCGCCGGGCCACATGCTCGTAGCGCCGGCCGGACGGGGCCGCCTCGTCGGCGATCTCCAGCGCGTAGCCGACGTACAGGTCCCCCGCGAACGGGTCGCGGATCGGCTCCTCCTCCGGAGGCAGCGGGAACTCCAGCTGGATCTCGGCCGGCACCCGCGCCTTCATCAGCGGGACGATCAGCCTGGACCGCGGATCGGTCA
Source organism: Actinomadura sp. 6K520 (assembly GCF_004349245.1). Taxonomy (GTDB): domain Bacteria; phylum Actinomycetota; class Actinomycetes; order Streptosporangiales; family Streptosporangiaceae; genus Spirillospora. The sequence continues at coordinate 2,551 of NZ_SMLC01000297.1, forward strand.
CGGGACGTTCCTCCTGGTGCCTGGGGCGGCCGGTGCCATCGAAGGGATCACCCTACCGCCGTACCGGGGCCGCCCGCCGGATCCGGCGCCCCGCCGGGAGGGACGACGGGCAGGCCGCCGGGCGTCCCGCGCTCGATGATCCGCCAGACGGCAGCGGTGTCGAGATGCTCCTCCATGAGGTCGCCGAGCGTGTCGAGTGCCGCCTCCCGGAGGGCTGCGAACGACACGTCCGGGGCGGGTGTGAAAGCACGTCCGCTCGCGTGCGCCACATCGCGCAGGAACGCCCGCCTGAATCCGTCGTTCTCCATGGCGCCGTGCCAGATCGTCCCCCAGACGGCGCCTTTCCGGCACCCGTCGAGAAAAGGTTCGCCGTCCGCGGTGACAACGCCATGGTGGATTTCGTACGCGTGGACGTCCTCCCCGTAGGCACGCCCTTTCGGCCGCCCGAGCACCTTCTCTTCCCCGAAAACGACCCGTGCCGGAAGCAGCCCGAGACCTCGGACACTTCCTGCCCCGGACTCGACACGATCGACTACCTCCTCGGCGAGCATCTGGTAGCCGCCGCAGATACCGAGCACCGGCTTCGCCTCCTCCGCCCGCCTCCTGATCTCGTCGGCCATTCCCCGCTCGCGCAGCCACGCCAGATCACGCACCGTGGCCCGCGTGCCCGGCAGGACGACCAGATCGGCCTCGGCCAGGTCACCGGCACTGGCCGCATAGCGGACGACGACACCCGGCTCGCAGGCCAGCGCGTCCAGATCCGTGAAATTCGAGATCCGCGGAAACCGCACCACCGCGACGCGCAGCGTTTCCCTGCCCACCGGCCCCTTGGCGTCCGGCCGCGGCGCGTCCAATGCCAGGGTGTCCTCGGAATCCAGATACAGCCCGAGCGTCCACGGCAGCACCCCGAACGTCGGACGCCCCGTCAACGCCATGAGCTGCGCGAGCCCCGGCTCCAGCAATTCCCTGGCACCCCGGAACTTGTTGATGACGAAGCCCGCGATCAGCGCCTGATCCGCGGGTTCGAGCAGCGCCACCGTCCCGTACAACGACGCGAAGACACCACCGCGATCGATGTCGCCGACCACGATGACCGGCAGATCGGCGGCCCGGGCGAACCCCATGTTCACGATGTCGCCGTCCCGCAGATTGATCTCGGCGGGACTACCGGCCCCTTCGCAGATCACCACGTCATATTCGTCGCGCAGCTTCGCGAAACTCTCCTGCACGACACCGTGGAGCCATTCCTTGCGCTCCCCGTACTGCAGCGCGTCGACCTCCGCCACGGGCCGCCCCATGACCACGACCTGACTGCGCCGGTCGCTCCCCGGCTTGAGCAGCACCGGATTCATCTCGGCCTTCGCCTCGACCCCGGCCGCCTGCGCCTGCATGTACTGCGCCCGCCCGATCTCCGCCCCGTCGCCGGTGACCATCGAGTTGAGCGACATGTTCTGGGCCTTGAACGGCGCGACCTTGATTCCCTTTCTCGCGAGCCACCGGCACAACCCCGCCGTGACGACGCTCTTACCCGCGTCAGAGGTGGTCCCCGCGACCAGCAGCCCCGTCACCTGAGGCTCCAGATCACGGCCGCCGCCGCGACGGTCACCGCCGCCGAAAGCCGCACGGCCCCGCGGATGTCCCGCACCTCGGGGGCCCGTCCGTCCCCCATCTCGGGCCGCCGCTCGACCCGTCCCGCGTACTCGTTCACGCCCCCGAGCCGCACCCCGAGCGCCCCGGCGAAGGCGGCCTCACAGCGTCCGGCATTGGGACTCGGATGCTTGCCACCGTCCCGCAGCAGCATCCGCCACGCGCCGCGCCCCGAACAAAGGGCGACCAATCCTCCGGTCACCCGGGCCGGAACCCAGTTGACGGCATCGTCCAGCCTCGCCGCCGCCCACCCGAACCGCTCGTACCGCGGACTCCGGTACCCGACCATCGCATCGAGCGTGTTGACCGCCCGATACATCAGCAACCCGGGAACGCCCGCCACGGCCCCCCAGAACAACGGCGCGATGGACGCGTCCGACGTGTTCTCCGCCACCGACTCGACAACGGCCCGCGTCACCCCTTCGGCATCGAGCCCCCGCGGATCCCGGGCACACAGATGAGGAAGCCTTTCCCTGGCCGCCTCCAAATCCCCCCGCTCCAAGAACCGCGCCATAGCAAGCCCCTCACGCCCCAGAGAGGTCCCTCCGAGCACAGCCCAGGTAACCCCCGCGGTAGCCAGCCCATGCGCCACACGCCCCCGCGCGACCCGCTCGATCCCGATCCCGAGCGCCCCCGCACCCCCCACGAGAAGCCCGGTGTGAACAACCCCACGCCACCGCGCGTCGGCATACAGATACCGCTCGGCCACCGAAGCGACCCGCCCGAATCCGGCGACCGGATGCCACTTCTTCGGATCCCCGAGAAGCGCGTCCAGCGCCACCCCGAGGACCAGACCCTCAGCAGAGACGCGCATCGAGCTCATCCCAGTGCCGCTCCAGCCAATCCTGCGCCCGCCGTATCCGCTGCCCGGCCCCATCACGCCATATCCGTCCCCAACTCCCCCCGCTCTCAGCCCGAAGCCGCATCGCGCGGTAGGACCGCTCGAACCTCACCCGAGCCGCCGGCAGCACCTCCCGCCGCCCCACCGCGTCCAGCCCGTACGCATCACAGAAGATCCGCAACCGCCGCCCGACATCCACCCGGTAAAGCACCGCGTCCCTGTCCGCGGGATCGGCGATGGGCCCCCAATGCCGCAGCGCCGTCACCACATCGAACAACCGCGTCGTGGGCCGGGCCAGATCGAAATCGATCAGCGCAACGGGCACCCCACCCCGGAAGACCACATTCTCCGGCGTCACATCACAATGCCCGATGACCTCGGGCTCCCCATCGAGGTTCGAGGTCACCCCGTCCCACGGTGCCCCCGCCGGCGCCTCATACGACTCCACCGCGTCGTGGTACCTCCGCAGCAGCCGCCCGACCCCCTTGAGCACCTCGTCGGAAACGACATGCCCGTCCAGCGGCCGCCGAGGCACCTCCCCCGGCACCCAGCTGAGGACCTCCCGCCC
>NZ_SMLC01000298.1 GCF_004349245.1 Actinomadura sp. 6K520
ATTTCACAGATACACACGCACCTCTAAAATTATCATTGTGTTCTACTAATTTGCCTACGTTGTCTGTTTTCATAACTAGTCTTGTTTTTTTTTTTCCCTATGGCGGGGCTGGTGCGACGGGCGGCCTTTTGGGTCTCGCGCTCCTCCGTTCATTGTTGATGTGCCTTGTCTCGGCTGGCTTTGGTCGGGTGTGGGGGGCTGGGTCACGGGTTTAGGTGGGGGGCCAGGGTTAGGGCTAGGTGCAGGGTTAGGCGGTCTTGGCCGTTGGTCAGGGTTAGGGACGTCAGGGCTTCTATGCGGCGTAGGCGGTGGTAGAGGGTTTGGCGGTGGATGTTCAGGGTCTTGGCCGTTTGCTGGATGTTGCCGGCCAGGTCCAGGTAGGTGCGGGCTGTTTCCTGTAGGTCTGGGTGGGCTTGCAGGCTGGTTGTGCCTGGGGTCTGGGTTGCTTGGGTCAGGGCCTCGTCGCCTGCGGTTCTCAGGAGGCGGAGGGCGCCCAGGGTTTTCCAGTCGCGGGTTTCGCCTGGGGTGGCGACGCGGGCTGCCACTCGGGCGCGGAGCCAGCTCTCGTGGACGTCGTCGAGGGTCTGGCAGGGGGAGTGGACGCCGATCTGGACGGGGGCGTTGCGTTCTTCCAGGAGGAGGCGCGCTCGGTCGAGGGTCGTGGGGGTCGACGTCGTGGCTGGGATCAGGAGGACGTGGTCTCGCTGCCAGAACGTCGTCAGGACCGCGTGGGGGAGCAGCCAGGGGTTCAGTGGTTCGGGGCTTGGGGTTCTCAGGACCGCGATCGTGAAGGGTGGGGCCGCTATCCCCGTGTCGGTCAGGTCGTCGGCTGCTCGGGTGCGGGGCTCCGGGTGAGTTGAGAGGAGATCGGCGAGCTTCCAGCCCAGGTCGTCGCGTTCCCTGGCCTGTCGGGCCATGAGGAGGGCGGCTCGGTCGCAGAGGGGCATCGCTTCGGCGGCCTGGTCGGGGGTTATGCGCTCCTCGTCGTCCAGGAGCCACAGGTAGCCGTAGGTGACGTTGTTCCAGCGGACGGGCAGGCACAGGCGGCCCAACTGGTCCAGGGAGGGGTCGGCCGGGATGCGGACGGGGCCCCTGGCGCGGGCGATGCCGTGGCGTTCGAAACGGGCCCGGACGGCGCCCGTCGCGCGGCGCCGCAGGATCGAGTCCAGCCGGACGGGGTCGATGGTGTCGCCGTGGGCCGCGTAGGCGACCAGGTGGAAGTCGCGGTCCTCCAAGGTCGCGGGGGCTTGGAGGAGGTCGGCCGCGTGCTCCGCGATCTCCTGGAGGTCGTCCATCGATTCCCTTGTGCGTTTGTATGAAGAGAGTGGGTACTAGAAGTTGCATTTGACTATAGGGGTGGGTGCCGGGGGCTTCTAGCGTGCGGAGTGTCGCTGGAGGTCCCGATGCCGAACCCTGTGCTTCTTGCCGCCGCGCGTAGTCGGCGGATGCGTGATGTGGTGACGTCCGTGCCTCTGACCAGGGGTGTCGTCGACCGGTTCGTCGCCGGTGATGATCTTGAGGCGGCGGTTCGTGCCGTCAGAGCCCTTGTCGGTGATGGGGTGGCGGTCACCCTCGACCACCTTGGGGAGGACACGGTCGAGGCCCGGCAGGCGCGGGATACGCGGGATGCCTATTTGAGGGTCATGTCGGTGCTTGAGGAGGGTCAGCTTTCCGAGGGTGCCGATATCTCCTTGAAGCTGTCGGCGCTTGGGCGGGGACTTTCCGAAGGGCTCGCACTTGACCATGCTCGGGACATCTGCGCTGCTGCCGGGCGTGGCGGTATGACGGTCACCCTTGATATGGAGGACCACACCACGGTCGACTCCACGTTGGAAATCCTCGGCAAGCTTCGGGTCGATTTCCCGTGGGTGGGGGTCGCCGTCCAGGCGATGCTTCGGCGCAGTGAAGGCGATCTGCGGGAATTGGCGGGGTCGCGGGTGCGGCTGGTCAAGGGGGCCTACGCCGAGCCCGTTTCGGTGGCCTTCCAGAGTCGGCGCGAGATCGACCTCGCTTATGTGCGGGGGCTGCGGACGCTGATGGGCGGGGACGGGTATCCGATGATCGCCACGCATGATCCGCGAATCGTCGAGATCGCGTCGGTGCTCGCCGGGGAAAGGGCACCCGGGTCATACGAGTTCCAGATGCTCTACGGCGTCCGGAGCGCCGAGCAGCGGAGGCTGGCGCGGCGGCACCGGATGCGCGTCTACGTGCCCTACGGCGTCGACTGGTACGGCTACTTCATGCGGCGCCTGGCCGAGCGGCCCGCCAATCTCGCGTTCTTTCTCCGTTCGTTCGTTTCCCGCTGACCAGGAGGATTTCCATTTCATGGATGCTGTGACCAACGTTCCTACGCCGGTGAACGAGCCGGTGCGCGGGTACGCCCCGGGCAGTTCCGAGCGCGCCCGGCTTGAGGCCAAGCTCGCCGAACTCATGGCGGAGACGCCGATCGACCTGCCCATGACGATCGGGGGGCGTCGGCGGCTCGGTGGTGGGGCGAAGGTCGCCGTCGTGCAGCCCCACCGGCACTCGTCCGTTCTCGGGACGTTCGGGAACGCCACCGAGGACGACGCCAGGGACGCCGTCGCCGCCGCGCTGGAGGCCGCGCCGGCGTGGCGGGCGCTGTCGTTCGACGACCGCGCCGCTATCTTCCTGCGGGCCGCCGACCTGCTGGCCGGGCCGTGGCGGGAGACGCTCCTCGCGGCGACCATGCTCGGGCAGTCCAAGACCGTCCAGCAGGCCGAGATCGACACCCCGTGCGAACTCGTCGACTTCTGGCGCTTCAACGTCCACTACGCCCGGCGCATCCTCGCCGAGCAGCCGATCAGCGAACCCGGCGTGTGGAACCGGTCCGACCACCGGCCGCTGGAAGGGTTCGTCTACGCGATCACCCCGTTCAACTTCACCGCGATCGCCGCGAACCTGCCGACCGCGCCCGCGCTGATGGGCAACGTCGTCGTGTGGAAACCGTCACCGACCCAGACCTACTCGGCCGTCCTGCTCATGCGGCTGCTGGAAACGGCCGGGCTGCCGCCCGGCGTCATCAACCTCGTGACCGGGGACGGGCTGGCGGTGTCGGACGTGGCGCTCGACCATCCGGAACTCGCCGGAATTCACTTCACCGGGTCGACCGCCACGTTCCGGCGGCTGTGGAAGACGGTCGGCGCCAATATCGAGAAGTACCGCGGGTACCCGCGGCTCGTGGGGGAGACCGGCGGCAAGGACTTCGTCGTCGCCCACCCCTCGGCCGACCGGCGTGTACTGAAAACGGCGTTGGTGCGTGGGGCGTTCGAATATCAGGGGCAGAAGTGCTCCGCCGCGTCACGGGCCTACATCCCCAGGTCCATTTGGGACAGTGGGTTCAAGGAGGAGCTCGCCGCCGAGGTCGACGGCCTCTCCATGGGAGATGTCGCCGAGCTGACGAACTTCATGGGGGCCGTGATCGACGAACGGGCCTTCGCCAAGAACAAGGCCGCCATCGACCGCGCCCACGCCGACCCGGATGTTCACATCGTCGCCGGTGGAACCTACGACGAGACGGTCGGCTACTTCGTCCGGCCGACCGTCCTCGTATCCGACGATCCCGCGAACGACATCTTCCGGACCGAGTACTTCGGGCCCATCCTCGCCGTTCACGTCTACGACGACGAACGCTACGACGAGATGCTCAGGCAAATGGAATCCGTGTCGGCATACGCCCTCACCGGAGCCATCATCGCCGACGACCGGGCCGCCGCCGCCCACGCCGCCGAAACCCTGCGGTTCGCGGCCGGCAACTTCTACATCAACGACAAACCGACCGGCGCGGTCGTCGGGCAGCAGCCCTTCGGCGGGGCGCGGGCGTCCGGCACCAACGACAAGGCCGGGTCCGTGTTCAACCTGCTGCGCTGGACGTCGCCGCGCTCCATCAAGGAGACATTCGTCCCGCCGACCGACTACCGCTACCCGCACATGGGCTAGAACTCAGCGACCGGGAGCGACACCCAGCCGCGCGTGAACGGGGACGCGATCCGCTCGGCCTTCTCCACATCCACGCCGATATTCGGGTGGGTGTGGAGAAGTTCCTCGAAGGCGATGCGCGCCTGGAGCTTCGCCAGGTGGGAGCCGACGCAGAAGTGGACGCCGCTCGAGAAGCCCAGATGGCGCGGGATCTCACGGGTGATGTCCAGGTCGTCCGCGGACGGGCCGAACTCGCGCTCGTCCCGATTCGCCGACCCGTACAGCATCATCACCTTCTCGCCTGCCGGGATCTCCGTCCCGTGCAGTGTCACCGGCCGCGTCGTCGTCCGGCCCAGCGCCTGCACCGAACCCTCCAGGCGCAGAAACTCCGTCAGCGCGTTCGGAATCAAGGACGGATCGGCGGCGAGACGCTCGCGCTGCACATGGTCGCCGTCCAGCAGCGCCACCCCGTGCGAGATCAGATTGCCGGTCGTGTCGTTGCCGCCCGCCACCATGACGAAACAGAAACCGAGAACGTCCCAGTCGGTGAGGCGCTCCCCGTCCACCTCCGCGGCCGTCAGCGCGCTGATCAGGTCGTCGGACGGATCGGCGCGGCGCGCGGCGATCACGTCCGTGAAATAGGCGAACATCTCCGCCACCGCCTCGGCCGCGCCGCCCTTCATCGCCTTCAGGTCGAAACCGTCGTCCTGCAGGGTCGTCAGCGCGCTCACCCACGGGTCGAACCGCGCCCGGTCGGCCTCCGGGACGCCCAGCAGATGCGCCAGCGCGAACGTCGGCAGCGGCGAAGAGAGATCGCGGTGCAGGTCGGGTGTTCCGCCGTCGGCGGCCCTGTCCTCCATGAGGGCGATCCGGGATCGGACGAAGTCCCGAAGCAGATCTTCGAGCGCGGCCGTCCGGCGCGGAGTGAACCCGCGGCCGATCAGGCGGCGCAGGACGGTGTGGCGCGGCGGATCGAGCATGACGATCGTCGGGGCGAGGCCCAGCGTGCCGATCTCGTCCGGATAGAACGTCAGCCCCTGCGCCGACGAGAAGGTCGCCGCGTCCCGCGTCGCCGCCCAGATGTCCTCGAACCGGGACAACGCCCAGAACGGCGGTGACTCATGCCGATGGACCGGCTCCTCGTCCCGAAGCCGCCGATACGCGGGATACGGATCAGCCTGGAAACCGGGATCGAACGGGTCGTACACGTTCGCCATGCCGCGGGCCTTCCGTGCTAACGGGCGTCGTTATTAACGCCCCCTGTTAATATCATCGCGTGCCCAAGGACGCAACGGCCACCAGAGAACGGCTGCTCCGTGCCGGAGCCCACCACTTCGCCGCCGACGGCATCGACGCCGCCCGAACCCGCGACATCATCGCCACCGCCGGGCAAGCCAACGACTCCGCCATCACCTACCACTTCGGCTCCCGCGCCGGCCTCCTCGAAGCCATCCTCCGCGCCGGCGTCACCCGCATGGAACCCGCCCGCACCACCCC
>NZ_SMLC01000299.1 GCF_004349245.1 Actinomadura sp. 6K520
GGGGTACGCCAGGCCCGGGGGCTCGCCGCGGACGGGCCGCTGGCGAGCCGCAGCGCGTGCTCGACCAGCGCGACCAGCACCTGCTTCGCCGACACCGTCTGCCGCGCGTCGCACAGCAGCACGGGCACGTGCGGATCGATGTCCAGCGCCATCCTGATCTCCGGCGGGTCGTAGCGGTCGGCGTCGTCGAAGCAGTTGACGGCGACGACGAACGGCGTGCCCTTCTGCTCGAAGTAGTCGATCGAGGCGAAGCTCGCCATCAGCCGCCGCGTGTCGGCCAGCACGACCGCGCCGAGCGCCCCGCGCGACAGCTCGTTCCACATGAACCAGAACCGCTCCTGGCCCGGCGTCCCGAACAGGTAGATCGCGACGCCGTCGCGCAGCGTGATCCGGCCGAAGTCCATGGCCACGGTCGTGGTGGTCTTGGACCCGAGCCCGTCGAGGTCGTCGACGCCGATACTCGCGTCGGTCAGCGCCTCCTCCGTCCGCAGCGGGCGGATCTCGCTGACCGCGCCGACCATCGTCGTCTTCCCGACACCGAACCCGCCGGCGACGAGGATCTTCAACGCGACCCGCGGACCGTCCGCCCGGTCGTCATGTCCCTCCCCCACATCGGTGGCGTCGGGCGGGGGATCAGAGCGCGCGGAGTTCATCGAGAACCCTCCTGAGCAGGTTCTGGTCGGTGTGCGGCTGGACGTACGGCTGGCCGGCCGGCGTGGACCACCGCTGGACGTCCACGAGGCCGGAGTCGAGCAGGTCGCCGACCAGGACCCGGATCACGCCGAGGGGCAGGTCCAGGTCCGAGGCGAGGTCGGCGAGGGCGTGGGGGCGGCGGCAGAGGGCGAGCAGGCGGCGCTGCTGGCGCGACAGCCGGCCGGGTTCGGCGGGCCGCCGGCCGGTCGCGACGAGGATCGCCACGATGTCCAGCGGCTCGCCGCTCGGCTGGGTGCGGCCGCGCGTCACCGCGTAGGGGCGGACGATGGGCCCGGCGGCGGCGTCCAGCCACCGTTCCCGGCCCGGCCCCCTGGGGGCGCCGGGCGTTTCGCTCGGGTCCATCGCGGGTCACCTGTGTCCGGGGCCGGGCCCGCCCTGCCGGAGACCGGTGGACAGCTGCCTCCCGACCCGCTTGACCAGCATCGTCATCTCGTAGGCGACGAGGCCCGCGTTGGCGCCGACCTCGCTGATCAGGGCCAGGCAGCTGTTGGCCCCCGCCGGGACGACGAAGAACAGGCCGTTCTCCATCTCGACGAGCGTCTGCCGGATCTCGCCGGACTCCAGTTGCGGCTTGGCGCCGATCGCAAGGCTGTGGAATCCGGCGGCGAGGGCCGCCAGATACTCGGCGTCCTCGCGGCCGACGCCCCGGGACATGCCCATGACGAGCCCGTCCCGCGACAGCACGACGACCTTGCGGATCTGCGGCACCCGGTCGACGAGATCGTCGAGGAGAAAGTTCAGCTCGGCCGCGACTCCCTGCTGGGTCATGATCTTCCCTCCATGGCGTCCCCGGGTCCCTCGTCCTCGTCCCTGCCGCGGAGCCAGCCCGCCTGCAGGGAGGCGAACAGGTCACGGGACGCCTCCGCTGAACGTTCCTCCCAGGCGGCGACGGCGTCGTCCTGGGCCGATGGCGCGGCGAACGGCTGCTCGTCGCGGAGTTGCGGCGCCAGGTTCCCGCCGCGGACGCGGCGCGGAAGCGGGGCGCGCCCGCCGCCCGCCTGCGCCTGGGCCTCGCCGAAGGACGCGGGCGCGCCGTACCCCTGGGCGTACTGCTGGGGCCCCGTCTGCCGGAACTGGCGCGTGGCGTCGAAGGCGGCGCCGGTGTCCCCGTACTGCGCCGGGCCGTACGCGGACGACGGCGGGGTCCCGTACGACGGCGGGGTCTCGGTCCCGTCGTACGACGGCTTGTCCTGGAAGGACGCCGGTGCGTTGAACCCCACCGTCGCGTCGTAGCCCGGCCGGTCCGAGGAGGACGCCGGAGTGTCGGGTGGCGCGGTGCCCTGCGCCTGCGCCGCGTCGTGCGCGGGGTCGTAGGCCGGCGCGGACGTGTCCCACGAGGGGGTGGAGTTGTCCCAGATCGTGGGGGACGTGTCGTCGGCCGGTGCGGACGTGTCGAACGGCGTCGGCGCGTTGAGCATCGCCGTGGACGAGGACGACGACGGTGTCGGCCACGCCTTCGCCGCCCCGTTCGCGGGCGCGGCGCCGTTCTCCTGGATCGGCCTGGCCCGTGCGACGGGGACGTCGCCCGCGACGGCGCCGTCCTCGTCGTCGGGCTGGTCGACGTCCACGATGAGGCGGCGCGGGATCAGCACGACCGCGCTGACGCCCCCGTACAGGGACGGCTGCAGCGCGACCCTGATGCCGTGTCGGCCGGCGAGCCGGGAGACGACGAACAGGCCGAGCCGGTCGGTGACGGCCAGGTCGAACTCGGGCGGCCGGGAGAGCCGCAGATTGAGCGCGTCCAGTTCGGCCTGGTCGAGCCCGATGCCGCGGTCGATGATGTCGACGGCGAACCCGTTGGCGCCCATCTCGCCGCGGACCAGCACCTCGGTGGGCGCGGGCGAGAACACCGTGGCGTTCTCGATCAGCTCGGCGAGCAGGTGGATGATGTCGGCCACGGCCTCGCCGATCACGGCGGCCTGCCCGGACACGACGACGATCTCGACGCGCTTGTAGTCCTCGACCTCGGAGATCGCGGCGCGCAGCACGTCCTCGACGTGCACCGGCCGGCTCCAGCCCCGGCCGGGGGACGTCCCGGACAGGATGACCAGGCCCTCCGCGTGCCGGCGCATGCGGGTGGTGAGGTGGTCGAGGCGGAACAGGTCTTCGAGCGCCTTCGGGTCGGACGCGCTGCGCTCCATCTCGTCCAGCATGCGCAGCTGGCGGTGCAGCAGCGACTGGCTCCGCCACGCGACGTTGAGGAACACGCGGCTGATGCCCTGCCGCAGGTACGCCTCGCGGACGGCGGTGTCGATCGCGGTGTGCTGCACCTTCGTGAACGCGTCGCCGACCCTCGCGACCTCGCGGGTCTTGCCGATGACGAGCGGCGGCGCCTCGGCTTCGACGTCGACCTCCTCGCCGCGTCTCAGCCGGGCGACGACGCTGGGCAGCCGGTCCTCGGCGAGCCGCAGCGCGGCGCGCTGCAGGCCGCGCAGTTCCCGGGACAGGCTCCGCGCCGCCAGCAGCGACAGGATGATCGACCCGATCACCGCGAGCAGCCCGAACCCGCCCGCGAGGACGAGCCGCATGATGATCTGCTCGCCGATCGGCTCGGCCATCTCGTTGAGCGCCAGGCTCGCCTGGGTGACCTGCTGCGCCCACGCCTCCGACAGCAGCTGGGTCGTGGCCTGCCACTGCGCCGCCTCGGCGGGCAGCCGGTCGTCGCGGACCTGGACGATCGCCGTCTCGGCCGCGCGGAACCGCTTGTACTCCTCGGACGCGGCGAGTTTCTCCAGCGGCCCGCGGAGCTCGTCGTTGAGGTCGGCGAGGCCCGCCTCGAACTGCCGCCGCCCTTCCGCCGCCCACTGCACGAACGCGGTGTGCTCGGCCGGGGTGAGCCGCCCGTTGCGCGCCATCGCGGCGGTGACGAGCGAGTCCTCGCGGAGCATGTTGGCGCGGGCGTTGCCGATGCTGATCAGCGCGCGGCCCTGCGTGACGATGGCGACGTCGTTGACCGTCACCAGGCCGTTGAAGACCTTGATGACCTCGTCGAGGACGGCGCTGTAGGAGTTGATGACCTTCAGCGGCTCGACGTCGCCGGAGTCGACCTCGGCGCGCAGCTCCGGCAGCGTGTCCAGCGCCTTCAGGGCGGTGGCGAGCCGCTCCTTCGTCTCGGGTTCGGCGGCGTCGCGGGCCTCGGGCGACAGCGCGGTCGAGCGGAACGACCTCTCGATGCCGGTGACGCGCTGCCGCAGCCCGGCGAGTTTCTGCTGTGCCTCGGCGTCGCCGGTGGCGAGCGCCACGACGCTGAGCGAACGCTCCGCCTGGAGGTGGTTCACCAGGTAGATGCCCGGCAACCCCACCTTGTCGTACGTGGTGGAGAAGTCGTACTTGTCGAACGCGTCACCGAGGGTGATGTTCGCGGCGAACGCCCACAGCGTGATGAGGGACACCAGCGGCACCAGCAGCAGGGCCGTGATCCGCAGGCGGATGGACCGCCTGCGGCGTCCCTTGCGGCCAGGCGCGTGGTCCGGGGGCTTGCTTTTCGCGGCGGCCGCGTGTGGGTCCGCCTGCCGACCTTCGGCGACCATTCAGATCACAACCTCATGCGGGGAACCGGACCGCGGTTTCCGGCCCGTGCTCGGTCACTTCGTCTTCGTCTGCGCTCGCGCATGCGCGTTTCCGGGCATGCGCTCGCCGCTCGTGCGGTGCTCGTGCTCGTCTCGTGCCGTGCTCGTGCCGTGCTCGTGCTCGGTCCCGCGCCGGCCCCGCGGGCACGGTTCAGGACCGCGCCTCGTCCAGGGCCGCGCGGGCCACCAGCCCGCGCAGCCGGCTCGTGATCATCGAGACCGCCTGCGCGTGCCCGCGCACCGCCTTGTCGCGCGTCGTGTACTGCCCGATGTCGGCGTGCATCGTGGTGTCGGACACGATCGTCTGCCACAGCAGCGGCCGCCCGTTGGCGGCCAGCCCGAGGTCGATCACGGTGAACCAGGTCGAGACGACCACCGTGACGGCGCCGACGCGGATGACGTCCTGCGCGAGCAGGCGTCCTCGCACGTCCAGCAGCAGCCGCTGGGCCTCCTCGGCCGTGGCGCGACTCCCGTCCGAGCGGTAGTAGTCACCGGACATGGCGCGCCTCCCATCGCTGAACCGGGGATCTGCGAGGGGACGGCTCAGTGCCCGGGGTGTTCGTCCCGTGGCCAGGCCCGCACTTCGCACCAGACCGACTTGCCGGACGGTGTGTGGTCGGTGCCGTGCCGTTCCGCCAGGACCGCGACGAGGAACCAGCCCCGTCCCGTCTCCTCCATGAGGTCGACGGGACGCGGCCGCGGCACCGCGGCGCTCTCGTCGTGGACCTCGATGCGGAGCCGGGTGCCCGTGCGAAGCAGTTTCAGGCACAGTGCGGAGCCGGGGACCGGCGCGTGCCGGACGGCGTTGGTGACGAGTTCGGAGACCAGGACCTCGGCGTCGTCGGCGATGTGGCCGACGCCGGAGACGGTACTGACCGACCGGCCGAAGCGCCGCGCATGGGGCACGGACTCCCGTTCGGCGGGCAGGGTCAGCTCGCCCAGCAGTGACGGGGTGGTCTCGTCGAGTGTGCGGAGGTCGTGGGTGGCCGTCGTTCCGTGGGTCGGGGTGCCGTTGGATGGGGCCGGGGCCAGGGTGCTAGGGAGTTCGATGGTGTGGTGATCGCCCGACATGATGGACGCCTCCTTGACTAAGGCGTGTTGTCCCGATCCAGCCCTGCCGGGGTGCGGGGCTGGGGAG
>NZ_SMLC01000029.1 GCF_004349245.1 Actinomadura sp. 6K520
GGGCACGGGCCGACGCGACGCGGCAGGCACTGCTGAGCGCGGCGCAGGAGGTCTTCGCCGACCGCGGCTACGCCGACGCGGGCATCGCCGAGATCGTCGAGCGGTCCGGCATCAGCGTCGGCAGCCTCTACCACCACTACGGCGGCAAGGCCGGGCTGTACGTGGCGCTGTGGGAGGACCTGAGCGGCGAGCAGGAGGCGAGCGCCGCGCAGGCCGTGTCCGCCGCGCGCAGGGACGGCGAGACCGACCCGATCGCGCTGTTCATCGCCGGCGCCCGCGCCTACCTGCGGGTGTGCTGGGAGCGCCGGGACGCGGCCCGGCTGTTCCTCGGCGGCGAGGGCCCGTCCGGGTCGTCGCTGATGCGCCGCAGCCGCGCCCAGCACTGGATCGCGCAGAACACCAAGCTGCTGCGCGGCACCGAGCCCGCGGGCCGGGCCGAGCAGGTGCTGAGCCTGGTGCTCACCACGGTCATCGGCGAGGCCGGGCGGGAGATCGCCACGGCCGAGAGCGAGGCCGAGGCCGCGGAGATCATCGAAGAGGTCTGCCGCATCCTCATCCGGCTGGCCCGCTGAGCGGCCCGGTCAGCTCCGGCCCCTATCGGCGGACGGCGGGCCGCAGCCGGTGGATGCCGTCCAGGTCACCCTCCCGGAGGTCGTCCAGGGTGATGGCGAAGTCGCCGTTCGGCGCGGCGGGGTCGGCGAAGCGGCGGCCGGCGACCCGGTCCGGCAGATACCGGCGCAGGCTCCGGCTCGTCCCGGCCGGGTAGGCGACGGGGCTCCCCCACCCGTCCGGCATGCCGTCGCCGCCGAAGATCACCCAGTGGTCGGTGGCCACCGGCTCGTCCAGCCGCGGCGGGCCGCCGGTGTGGCAGTCGACGGCGGGGACGACGATCCGGTCCGGGTCCGCCGGCTCGTACCACATCAGCAGCGGCTTGGCGCGGTGCGCGTCGGCGCCGTCGAAGCAGCAGACGGCGAGGGTGTGGCCGGGGTAGCAGTCGGCGTAGAACTCCATCAGCGCGGGGTCGAGGCGCGGCCGCCGGTGCGGGGCGACGCGGGCCAGCGCCTCCGGGATCAGGGTGGCGTCCGCGGCGAGCAGCACCGTGTAGACGTCGTGCTCGAACACCTGCACCGCCGCCGCGGCGGCCGGCGCGCCCATCCAGGCCATCGCCGCGGCGCCCGCCGGCGCCGGGGACACCGCCTCCACCATCCGGTCCAGGACGCCCTCGTCGCCGGACCCGACGGGCAGGAAGCTGCCGGGCGACATCGGCGCGCGGGCCGGCAGGTGCAGCAGCATGGCGTTGGGGCCGTCCGCCCGGTTCACCGGCGTGTTCTGGTAGCCGAGGACTTCGACGAGCCCGCGCCGCCGATGCCGGTGCCGGCCCGCGTACAGGGTCGTCCCGGAGAACTCGGCCAGGTCCATCGAAACGCACATGAACCCAACCTAGACGTGCGCCGATCAAGGTGTCCGCCGGAGAGCCGGGTGGGGCGCAGGTGATGTTTCGGGTCACACGGGACGCCACGGACCGTTATCCTGACCATCGGGTTACCGGTTCCTGACGGAAAGTCGAAGGGGTCCATGCCAACGTCCACCTGGTTCCGCCTCAACGTCGCCAAGCGCGAGCGGGTGCTCGAGGTGGCGATGCGCGAGTTCGGGGAGAACGGGTACTCGACGGGCAGCCTGAACACCATCGCGCGTGAGGCCGGCATCGCCAAGGGCTCCCTGTTCCAGTACTTCAGCGACAAGCTGGAGTTCTTCGCGTTCGTCTGCGACGAGACGTCGCGGCGGATCCGGGAGGAGATGGAGCGCCGCATCGAGCGGATCGACTTCGACCAGTCGTTCGACGAGTGGCTCTTCGACGTCCTGTGCGACTGGACCGAGTACATGGCCGACCACCCGCTGGAGCGCGGCGTCACCGCCGCGACGAACTTCGAGCTCGACAACAGCGTCCGGTCCGTGGTCCGCGACACCGCCAACCAGCACTACCTGCAGGTGATCCACCCGACCCTGCAGCTCTGGCAGGCCCAGGGCGCGATCCGCGCGGACGCCGACCTCGACGTCCTCGCGACGCTGATCCTGACGATCCTGCCGTTCCTGGCGCTCGCGCCGTACTACGACGGCCTCGACCCCGTGCACGACCTGCGCGGCCGCACCCCGGCCGAGCAGCGCCCGGTGATCCGGCAGCTCCTCGCGGGCTTCCACCCCATGTTCGCCCCGGACAAGTGACCGCGTCCGCCCCGGACAGGTGACCGTTACCGTGACCGGCGGCGGGCTCAGAGGCGGGCCGCGCGGGCCGGCCTGACCGGCAGCCAGACGATCCGGACGGGGGACCGTGCGGGCTGCGGCGGCAGCGCCCGCACCCGGGCCTCGGTGAGCCGCTTGCCGGCCATCCGCAGCCGCCTGCGCTGCGCCCGCGGCAGCGGAACCGGAAGCGCCGGCGCGCGGCGGGACAGCCGCACCCGAAGCAGCAGCAGCGCCACCGACACCGTCATCGCGGCGAGGAAGCCCGCCTGCAGCGACGAGAGCCGCTGCACGGTGAGGGTCTCGTCCTCGATCGTGCGCAGCCCGGCGACGGGGACGACGGGCGCCGGGCTCGTCGCGATCTGCGGTGACGCGATCGGGGGCAGCGCCACCTGCGGCCCCTTCATCCCGGCGAGCGGGTTGAAGGTGGACGGGGTCAGCGGCGGGACGCCGGGCGGGAGGTTCGCCAGGCTGATGCCCGGCGGCGGGGCGCCGGAGGCATCGGTGATGATCAGCTTGTAGCTGCGGGACACGCTGCTCGCCTTGGCCGCCGAGGCGGTGGCCCGCACCGTGATGAGGCCGGGTTCGGCGCCGGACGGCGCGCGCACGGTCGCGATCGCCGCGGCCCCGCCGGAGCCGACGGCGCCGAGGCCCTGCGTCCCCGGGCTCACCGACGCGCCGGACGCCGACATCCGCACGACGGCGTTCTGCGCGGTCGCGTTCGCCGACGACACCCGGACCGTCGCGGTGACCGATCCGCCGGGCTTCATCGTGGCCGACGACACCGACAGCGCGAGGGACAGCACGGGCTTCTTGGGCTTCGCCGGGCTGCCCGGCGTGCCCGGAGGATCGTTCGGGGTGGGGCTCGGGGTCGGTGACCCGGTGGGCGTCTCCGTGGGCGTCCCGGTGGGCGTCTCCGTGGGTGTCTCAGTCGGAGTCTCGGTCGGCGTCTCAGTCGGTGTCTCGGTGGGCGTCTCCGTTGGCGTCTCGGTGGGCGTCTCCGTGGGTGTCTCAGTCGGAGTCTCGGTGGGTGTCTCAGTCGGGGTGTCCGTCGGTGTCTCAGTCGGCGCTTCCGTGGCGCTCAGCGTGGGGGTGGGGCTGGTCTCGTCGGCGTTCACCGGGTGCGCGCCCGTCAGTCCGACGAGCGCCGCCGCGCCCAAGACCGCCACGACCGAACGTGCCGAACGTGAGCGCACCCTGCACGCACCTCCACCCCGTGGCGACCAGCCCGATTAATTGCTCAGAATTGGATGGAAGCACGCGGAGAATGGGCAATCAACCCCGTCCGCCAATGTCATTGCCCGCTGCTTATCGACGGACGGGACGACATTCTCCGATTGTCAGCGAGTGAGCCTTTTCCGTCCGTCGGCGGCTTCCTCCGCGCACCGTTGCCGCAGCGAGGTCGCGCGCAGCACCACCTCGATCGCGAAACGCGCTTCGGGGTCGTTCAGCCGGTCGCCGAGGACGCCTTCGAGCTGCCGCATCCGGTAGCGGACGGTCTGCGGGTGGATGCCCAGCTCCTCGGCGATCTCGGCGGCGGTGCCGCGGCTCACCAGCCAGGCGCGCAGCGTGTCCATGAGCCGGCCGCGCTGCCGGCTCGGGAACTCCGCCAGCTCGCTGAGGTGCCGGTGCGCGAGCCGGTCGACGAGGGCCTGGTCCGACAGCAGCAGCAGGGTGATGAGGTGGTCGTCGCAGTCGGTCACCGGACCGCCCTCGATGATGCCCGTCTCCACTAACCGCAGCGCGTGCCGCGCCCAGCGCAGCGAGTCCGCCAGTCCCCCGGCGGCCGCCCGGGGGCCCGCGACGAGCTGCCCCTCGGGCAGCACCCGCAGCAGCGACCGCCGCCGCTCGGGCGTCAGCCTGCCCGGGAGCACCAGGAACGGCTCGGGCGCGTTGAGGTCGGCGAGCACGTCCTCGTCCAGTGCCCCCCGCACGTAGGGGGAGCCGGGCGGGGCGGCGACCACGGTCATCTCGTCCGGGATCGGCCATCGCGCCCGTCCGGCGACCTCGTCCAGGGCGCTGCGAGGGCCGCGCGGGCGCAGCAGCAGCTCCAGCAGCCGCCTGCGG
Organism: Actinomadura sp. 6K520; assembly: GCF_004349245.1. Taxonomy (GTDB): domain Bacteria; phylum Actinomycetota; class Actinomycetes; order Streptosporangiales; family Streptosporangiaceae; genus Spirillospora. The sequence continues at coordinate 4,306 of NZ_SMLC01000029.1, forward strand.
TGGCCCTTGAGCTCGCCGTCCGGCCGCTCCTCCAGGTAGCCCTGGAGCGCCAGCGCGGCCAGCTCGTCGATGTAGGTGAACAGCGCGTCGGCGAGCTGCGCCATGACGTCGCTGGACAGGTGCCGGCGGGGGCCGACCTTCATGATGCGGCGCCAGGCGACCTGCGCGCCGATGCGGAACGCGGCCTGGAGCGTGTCGAGCGTCCGCCCCTCCTGTGCCTCGAACCTGCCGAGCCTGCGGTACGTCTCGCGGTAGCGCTCCCGCGGCGCGCGGGGGTTCGCGACCTGCTCCACGAAGTCGGTCAGCGCCCGTTCGACGCCGATCCGGAGCGTCTCCACGTACGGCCCCTCCATCGGCCGTCCGTACTCGGGGATCGACCTGCGTACCTCCTGAATGATCTCCCTGGACAGACTCGGGAGCTCCGGCCGCATCATCGCTGCCAGCCGCCGCGGCAGCTTCGGCTGCGGCCGCACGGCCTCCTGCGTGAGCGTCCGCGTCATCGAGACACCTCCGAGAACGCCGCCGTCACGGGTCGTGGCGTGGTTCCGGGCAGGGGGCACCCGGCGTCCCGGACGGTCGGCTTCGCTACGGACAGCCAGGGACGCACCGAGCGGGGACCCCTGTGCGCCCCCGACAGGCTGTGAACTGAGACACGCCGACCGTAGATCCAAGTCGCCGCGGCCCAAGGTAAAGAGAACACAAAATCACTCTGTGCCGTCCGTGCGGACACACACGGTACGGCCGTGCTCGGCTCACCGCATGGACGCCCTCCGCTCCTGCCGCAGCCGGCGCGCCCGGAGCACCGCGTCGAGGACGAAACGCGACGCCGGATCGGCCAGTTGCTCGTCAAACGTCTCGCTGAGGCGCCGCATCCGGTACCGCACGGTCTGCGGATGGACGCGCAGCCGCCGGGCCGTCTCGACCGCGTTTCCCTGTGCTTCGAGCCATGCGCCGAGGGTTTCGGTCATCCGGGATCGCTGCGTTCGGCTCATCCCTGCCAGGGCCGCCAATCGGCGCCGCGAAAGCTGGTCGAGCAGTGCCTCGTCCGACAGCAGCCACAGCGTCAGCAGGTGCCGCTCGCACAGCGTCGGGCCGCCGTCCTCCAGGACGCCGGCCTCGACGAGCGCCAGCGCCCGCCGCGCCCACCGCAGCGAGTCGGCCGCCTCCGCCAGCGGGACGGTCAGTCCCACCGCGGACCGGCGTTCGGGCAGCGCCTCGACCAGCATCTCGCGGCGCGCGGGACCGAAGGTCCCCGGCACCAGCAGGTGCGGTTCGGTGTCGCCCAGGTCGGCGAGCACGTCCGGGGCCAGCGCGGTCCGGATGCAGCGCGTCCGCGCGGGCAGCGCGACCATCGTCACCTCGTCCGGCACCGTCCAGCCCACGTCCTTCGCCGTCGCGGCCAGCGCGCCGCCGGGCGCCCCGGGCCGCAGTACGAGCCGCAGCAGCCTCCGGTGCGCCCCGGCCAGCTCGTCCGCCGACCGCGACCGCGCCTCCAGGTAGCCCTGGACGGTCAGCGAGGCCAGCTCGTCGATGTAGGAGAACAGCGCGTCGGCGAGCTGCGTCATGACCGCCGACGGCAGCCGCCGCCTGCTTCCCACGTCCGCGACGCGCCGCCAAGCGACCTGGACCCCGACCCGGTACGCGGCCTGCAGCGCGTCCAGGCTGCGCCCCTCGTACGCCGCGCTGCGCCCGAGCTCCCGGCACAGCTCGTCGCGGCGCTCGTGGGTGTCGCCCATCCCGGTCACCTGGTCGACGAAGGCGGCCATGACCTGCTCCACGCTGACCTGGATCGTCCGCTGCGGCACCGCCGGGGCCTGCTGGGGGTGCGTCGGGACCGACCGCTTGACCTCGCTGACGATCTCCTCGGTGAGGGACGGCAGTTCGGCGCTCAGAATGGCGATCACCTTCGGCGGGATCGGTCCCGGACGCCCCCGCCCGGTGACGGTCCCCGTCATCGTCGGCCTCCTTCGCGCCGGCAGAGGAACGATGCAATGAAAGTAACCCAACGGCGCACGCCGCGCACCATTCCCGAAAAACTTTCACACTCCGTACGGGCTGTTCTACATCGCCAATTGCTCACTTATGCTTGCCTATTCCGCCCCGCACACCACATACGTGCTCACTTCGCGAGCGAATGACGTTCGGTGTTGATCACCGGATGATGGATTCGCTCGATGCTCCCGGCCGAATCGTTACCGTCCCGGCCGGGCCGCACGACGCCCGAGACCGGCGGAGAAGCATCACGAACAGGGACATGCAACAACAAGGTCCCCTATTACTCCACGTAACGATTTTCGCGCTACGTGGCGGCATGGACACCGATAGCGTCCACCTCATGCCCTCCGCCGAACACGAGGTGCCGCTCGACCTGTTCCGGAACCAGCCCGCGCTGGCCCCGGAACTCCTCCAGGCGGTATCCGGAATCAAACCCCCCGAGTACGAGCAGATATCACTGGGATCGGAGACGCTCACCGACTGCAACCCCACCGAGTACCGATGCGATTCGACCGTCCTCCTCGGCGACCCCAAGCGCCCGGATCTCGCGATCGTCGTCGAGGTCCAACTCAAGCCGGACCCGCGCAAGCACTACAGCTGGCCGGTCTATCTGGCCACGCTCCGGGCCCGGCGCGAGTGTCCGGTGACGCTGCTGGTGCTGTGCCCGGACGGGAGAACCTCCGCCTGGTGCCGTGAGCCGATCGAGAGCGGACATCAAGGCTGGGTCCTGCGCCCCTGGGTACTGAACCTCACCGAAGTGCCCGCCGTCACCGACCTGGACAAGGCCCGTTCCTTGCCGGAACTGGCGATCCTGAGCACCGTCGCACACGCCGACGGCCCCGACCAGAAGGCCGTCCTGACGGCCTTCGCCGAAGCCCTGGAGGTCACAGAGCGTGACAGGGGCGAGCTGTATCATGACTACGTGCGATCGAGGCTCTCCGCAGCCGCACGACACTGCTTGGAGGAGATCATGCAGGCCGGCACGTACGAGTGGAAGAGCGACTTCGCCCTCAAACACATCGCCGAAGGCGAGGCCCGGGGCGAGGCCCGGGGCGAGGCCAAGCTGCTTCTCACCGTCCTGGAGACGCGCGGCTTCACCATCGACGACGACCTCCGGGAACGCATCACCACCTGCCAGGACCACGAACAGCTCCACACCTGGGCCCGCCGCGCCACGGCAGGCGAGCCCCTCGACCGCATCTTCACCTGAAAGACGACCGGCCGCGTCGCAAACGCGAACGAGACGGGATGTCGCCGTAACCGCGTGAGCCGACGACGGCTTGGCTCCACGCCACGACCATCGTCGGCTCAACCGCGGTCCCGTCCATCCCTCTGCCAGGTGGGCTGTTCATTCCCGTCCGCGCGGGTCTGCTCTATTTGCGGCTTGCAGGACGCGTACAAGCCCTCCACATTCGGGCATGGACATGGAGGGCTGCGTCGCGGGTGCAGACGGGGCCGCCCGACGCTGCTTGGAGGAAGTCATGCAGGTCGGCACGCACGAGTGGGACATCGACCTCGCCCTCGAACGTATCGCCGAAGGCCGGGCCGATGGCTGGGTTGAGGGCTGGGTTGAGGGCTGGTTCGAAGGAGCGACCGAGGTGCTCCTCATCGTCCTGAAGTCGCGCGGCTTTACCATCGACGACGACGACCGGAAACGCATCACGTCCTGCCAGGACCTCGAACAGATCCGCAACTGGGCCCGCCGCGCCGCGACCGCCGAGTCCCTCGACGAGGTCTTGATCTGACAGCCGCGGAGTGTTGACGGCGACCGGCGGGTCACCGCCGGTCGCCGTCAGGTGAGGTCGAGGCGACCGCTCTTCACGGTGTCGAGGAAAGCGCCCCATGCTTCGGCCCCGAAGCCCAACACCGACCCGCCCGGATCCTTGGAGTCCCGCGCCAGCACAACCGCCTCACCCCGCCCGACCTCTACACACTGGCCTTCTTCAGCGCTGTAGCTGCTCGTGCGCCAGGCTCCGACCTCAACGCACTCACCACCGTTACCGATGCTGTGGCTGCTCTTGCGCCATCTGATAGGGACTGCGTCCATGGGGGATCACACTTCCTCGGAGTCGCGAGCATCAGGCCATGTCTTGGGCAGCGGACGCGATGAGAACACGCGACTCGTCACGGCCAAGGGCCTGCGCTCGCAGGTGATTGAACACAAGCGTATAACTATGGACATCGTCGACTTTCTCCAGATACAGGCTTCCCCGTCGGTACTCGACGTACACGACCGCCGGGTCAGCAGGTTCGGGGAAGCTTAAGATCCTGAAGCCGCCTTGCATCCCCGGATGAGCGCCTGCCGTGAAGGGGAGCACCTGGATAGTGATGTTCGGCTGGCGGGATAGCGCAACAAGCCAGTCGAGTTGATCTTTCATGGCGTTGCGGCCACCCACCACTCGCCGTATCACAGCCTCATTGCACACAAACCACATCTCTGGAGCATTGTCTGCTTCGAGAAGCCTCTTCTGCCGCTCCATACGGAGTGTGGTTTGCCTGTTGATCTCATCCTCGCTTGGGACGATAGCTTCAGCGAGATAGGTCGCTCTTGCGTATGCCTCGACCTGGAGGATCCCTGGCACGACTTCAGGCTGGTAATCCTGAATCGATGCCGCCTCCTCCTCTAGCCCGACGTAGACCTGGAACCAACTGGGCATGGTGCTGCTATAGGGGTGCCACCAGCCGCGCTTGCGGGCGTCCTTCGCCACCTGGAGGAGGGCTTCGCGCTCGTCGCCGGTGACGCCGTAGACCTCCAGCATGAGGGAGACCTCGCCGACGCGGGCGCCGCTCTGGCCCGTCTCGATACGGGTGATCGTCACGGGCGCGCACCCGATGCGTTCGGCGACCTGTTCGCGGGTCAACCCGCACTCCTTGCGCAACCGGCGAAGCTCAGCGGCGAGGCGGCGCTTGCGGACGGTGGGGCTGCGGCGAGCGGTCACTTCGTCCTCCTTGTATCCGTTTTATGGTGCCTTGGGATCAAGATCGAAAAAACAAACTGCGTTAGTTCAGTTCGTTTCTATTGCAGAACGCACGTCATCCGCGCACACTCTGACCGTAGCGAAAGTCACGCACGGTAGACGGGCGATCACGCAAGAAAGTCGGGTGAATCGTGGTCGTTCGCGTGCCCGGGGAAAGGGCGTCAGACGATGTCAGCGGATCAGCGGCCGCATTCGGTGCGGTTCAGCCTCCTGGCTGATCTGTGTTACAAACTGGGCGAAAGCCAGCAATGCACCTCTATGCTCGTCCACCCGTCGCGCGGTGAGGCCGTGCTTTGGGTGCCGGAGCGGGCGTGGCCGCGCACATGGCTCGGGGTCGCAGCGGTCGACCATCGGGGGCGGTGGCGCTACGCCTTCGGCGGGCAGTGGTGCATGGCCGGGGACGTCGGGGAGACGGCCGCGCGGGTGGCGTGGGCGGTGCGGGCCCGGTGAAGCACTTGGGAACGTGCGTCATTCCGTCCAGCCCGAGGAACGTGGTGAACGGACGGCGGTGGCTGCTGGGACGGCTCGAACCGCTGCTCGGTGCTGAACACAGCGCATGCGATGACAGCGTCCTGCTGCTGTCCGAGACGCTCACGAACGCGATCGTCCACGGCGAGGGCAATCTCGTGGAGGTGGACGCCTACGTGGACACGGCCAACATCCGGATCGAGGTCACCGACGAGGGCGGTGCCAGCGTTCCGCATCACGTCGATGATCCCCAGGGCGAACACGGGCGCGGCCTGCCCATCCTGTCGATGCTCGCCAAGTCGTGGGGCTTCGAGCAACTGGACGACGGCCGGCTGCGCGTCTGGTTCGAGGTCCCGCACACCGCGCCCCCCGATACTCGCGCCGCAACGCCGGAGGACGCTCCGACCCCGCCGCGTCCCCGTGACGGCGCCTACGAGGTGTCCGCTTTCGCGGCGAACAACTCCGCTCACTCCGGCGACCGGTGACCGCCTGCCCGGCGCGACCGGTCAGTCAGGGCGGGCGCGGCGAGAACGCGCGGCAACGCGATCCGCACGCCACCATGTGCTGGGAGCGAGGAAGGAGCCGACGTCACTGGTCGTCGTTCTTGTGGTCGTCCCGTTCGGCGAGTCGTTGGAGGTTCTTGCGGACCTCCCAGGCGGTGGCCGCAATGCTTGCGATGCTCGGAGCCGGGCGGGTGGGCCGGCGCGCGATGGGCGTTTCAGGCGCGTGACGCGTGACCGCCTGGGCCAGCCTTGCCGTGTCCAGTCGCCAGCCCTGGATCTGTCGCTCCACCAGCGACGGCTCGGCGATCAGGCGGGAGAACCAGGGCATCAGGGCCGCCTCATTGAACTCCCGCTCCAGCGCGGTAGGTGGCGGCAGCCCCGGTGGCCTGGGCAAACGTGCCATCCGCTCGGTGACGCCCGCGGCGTTGAGTTCGACCCCCACGCAGTGGCGGCGTCCCTTCTGGTTGGCGCCGTGCACGATCCGGTCGAAGGTCACGATGCAGTCGATCCACGACCAGGGGATCAACTCTGCCAGTTCGCTTTCGCCGGTGGGGCCGAAGTAGACGCCGCGGGCGTCCACCGCGAACGACACCTCCCCGCGACGTACCGACCTCGTGACGAGAACGGCCACGACCGCGGTCACCGCGCAGAACCCTGCCAGCGCGAAGACGATGCCGGGCCCGGGGTTTCGAATGGCCTGGTACAGCAGGAACGCGTCCACGGCACCGAGGGCCATCAGAATCGGCAGATTGCCGCGCCAGCTCTGCTGGGCGATATAGGCACCGTCGGAAAGCCCGTCGGGGGCGTCGTCAGGTCTCATGAGCAGCACTCCTCTGCCGGCCGCACGGGCGGCAGCAGCACCGGGGACCAGTGGGCCGGTGCACGCCCGCTGAATACCGTGGAGGAAGGAGTCGCAGTTACCGTGTCGATAGGAATGATCGGGTCGCCGGGCTCGACACCCGCACTCGGTACAGACGGCGGACTCACGGCCGCGTCATTGAGCGCGTACACGGTGAAATGGTATTCCCGGTATGGTGACAGGCCATTTATGACGGCGGTTGTCACGTTGCCGGGCACATAAGTCGTGGTGGTGGCCGGGCTGCTCACGATCGCGTACGCGCGAACGGGCAGTGCCCCCGGGTCCTCGGGTGCGGTCCAGGAGACGGTCGCCGACGCGGGCCTCGGGGCAGCGGCCACGCCGCCAGGAGCGGACGGACTGATCCCCGGGCCGAGACCGCCGGCCGTCAGGTTCGCGGGGGCCAGAGTCCCGGCGCGGCACAGTACGTGGACCAGGGCGCTTCCGCTGTAGCCCTGACTCGTGGCGGTGATCTCCGAGGTGCCCCGTTCGGTTGAAACGAACCGGCCGTTGCCGTCGATGGACCCCGGCCCTGAGGTGACCTTCCATTCGACGGGCCCCGGCGGGATTCCGGCGAACTTGGCCGTGAAGGCTATGGGCACGTTGACGTCGGTCTCCGTGCGTGCGGGGTCGATCGTGAGCCCGACGAAAGGACCGTCGGCATGGAGGATGGTCCAGAAGAGGTTGATGATGCCGTCGATCCGCCCCTCTCCTTCGCCGAAGAGTGCGCTCAGCCGTAAGTACGCATCGACCCTGATGCCGATTCTCACCTCCCACCAGGGATTCTGCGTGGTGTCCGCCTTCGCCTCAAGGTACGGGCCGACGGCCACTCCAGGGCCGCCGACCTCGTTGAAGATCAGCGTGAACTCCGCCAGCACGGCGGCGTGGGCCAACGCATCGAGATAGAAATCGGCATGCCAGCCCTTGTTGGACCCCTGCCGGTCGATCTTCTCGAAGTGGACTCCCAGGTCGTCCTTCCAGATGTGCGCGCCGACCTCCCTGTTGTGCTGCAGCGCCACGCTGACGCCACCGGACACCCCGACCTTGATGTTCAACGCCAGGTTGAAAGTGGGTTGCACCCACAGGGGCGGGACATAGTAGAGCAGCTTGCGGCTGAGCTTGAGCTTGGCGAACTTCTTGGTGATGTTGAGCTCCGAGCCGATCCCCAGCTTCACCCGGTATTCGTCGGCGTAGGCCAGCGATAGGTGGGAGTCCATGTAGGTCTTGCCGCCGGACACCCACACCCTCGGGCGGATGTGCGGGGTAAAGGTCCACCACGCTTCCACCTTGCCCACCCGGCCCTCACCATCCGGCTTGGGAGCGAAGGTGAATTCGAGTACCAGGCTGCCGTCCCTGATCCCGGCCGAAACACCTCGGGGGGTGACACCGCCTGAGGGCGCGCCCTGGTCGACGGTCTTTCCGTTGATCGTGGGCCGGCGGAGCCGCACGCCGGGGCCCAGCGCCTCGAGCTGCGGCGTGTCCTCCGCCCCGAGGTAGGCGTCCATCGAGAACCCTCCGTCGGTCAGGGCCTCGTTCAACGCCGCCCGCCGGGCCGAGAGGATCAGCAGCCCGGACTGCCGCGTCACTCCGGTGATCGTGCGGAAGACGCCGTCGGGCACCTTGCCCGTGGGTGTGATCACCACGATGGAGCCGACCGTGAGGGCGGTGACCTGGGGCGTGGGGTCCTCGAAGTAGAGAGTTCCGTCCTTGTGGGCGGCGCGCAGGGTCTTGACCGACGCCTCCGACAGCACCACCAGCGGATTCGCCGTGACCGTCAGCTTGGGGGTGAGCTGGTCGGTCGCCGCGCTGGGCGGGCCGGCCCCGTGGGTGTTGGTGGCGTGGACGGTGAAGGTGTACTCGGTCGCGGGATCCAGGCCCGTCATGGTCGCGGTCGTGCCGGTGGTGGTCATGGTCGCCCCACCCGGCGTGGCCGTGACGGTGTAACCGGTGATCGGCGCGGTGCCGACGTCGTTGGGCACCGACCAGTCCAGCGCCACAGAGCCGGTCGCGGTGACGCCCGCCTGGACCGATCGCGGGGCGGCCGGCGGCCGGGCCGCGTTCGGTACGACGCCGGCCAGCTCGGATGGCCGGCTGTCGCCGACCTTGTTCGTGGCGGCCACCTTCACCAGGTAGGCCGCGCCGTTCGTCAGGCCGGTGATCGGGGCGACGGTCGTGCCGGCGGGCACGTCCACCTCGTGCCCGCCGGGCTCGGCGGTCAGCTTGTAGCCGGTGACCGGTGCTCCGCCGTCCGGTGGCTCCACCCATTGCACGTCGATCCGCCCGCCGAGCGGCGTCGCCATGAGGCCGGGGGGAGGGAGGGGCACGTCGGCCGCACCCGGGCGGACCGGATCGGAAGCACGTGAGGTCGCATGGCCGACGTCGTTGATGGCGACCAGAGAGAAGGTGTAGGACTTGCCGTTGGTCAGGCCCGTGATCGTGGTCTCGGTCTCGTCCGGACCGACTTCGGTCATCTGCCCGCCGGGATTGACGATGACCCTGTACCCGGTGAGACCGGAGGCCCCGGTCTCGGGCGGACTCCAGCTCACCCGGACGGCGCCGTCCCGTGGGAAGACATCGGTGATCAGTGGTTTGCCCGGCGGCCGCGGCGGTTCGGGGGTGATGAGGTCCGACGGCGCCGACGGTGGGCCGGCGCCTATGCCGTTGACGGCGGTGACCGTGAAGGCGTACGGCGTCCCGTTGGCGAGACCGGTCACGGGGACCTCGGTCTGGCTCCCGGCAATGCTGATGCTCTCCCCGCCGGGTGAGGCGGTGACGACGTACTTGATGATCGCGTCGTCGCCGTTGTCGGCGGGTGGCCTCCACGACACCTGCACTTGGCCGTGGCCGGGGGTTCCGGTGACGGCGGTGGGCGGGCCGGGCACCCGGGCCGCAACCGGCGTGATCTTCGCGGACGGCGACGACGGCGGCCCGGCTCCGACCCCGTTCGTGGCCGTGACGTCGAACGTGTACGCCTTGCCGTTCTCCAGCCCTTCGACGGTGACCGCGGTCTCGCCGGATGTGTAGGTGCTGGCCCCACCGGGCGAGACGGTGACCTTGTATCCGGTGACGGGGGCGCCGCCGTCGGCGGCGGGCGGCCGCCAGGTCAGGCGGACGGCCTCCCGCCGGGGATCTCCGGTGACACCGCGGGGTGCCGCCGGAGCGGCCGGCCCGTTGTAGTAGACGACCACCTCGATCTCTACCGTGATCGCGGTATCGCCGCTGTTGTGCACTTTGACCGTGCCGTCTTCACCGATCTTGGCCACGGTGTATCCGCTCGTAGCCGTGCCCTCCGAGTACGTCACCGCGGGCACGCCCTGGACGCCCACGTAGCCGCAGCACGACCCCGCGCCGGTCGGCTTGGCGGTCACGTTGACGCCCACCGCCCAGACGCCGGTGGCGGGGACACCGCCCTTTCCCAGCGGGGTGAGGATGTGATCCCCGGACGCTCCGATGCCCACCTCGGCGATCCGGGCCGGCTGCAGGGGCCGGGCGACCGCCCCGACCCTGGTGGCCGACGGCTTCACGTAGTAGCCCGCCACGTTGATTCGGACGCTCACCGCGCCTCCGGTGGTACCGATGCTCACCTTGCCGTCGTCGCCCAGCGGGACGATCACGAAGTTGTGAGCCGGATCGCCCGCGCTGAAGGCCAGATTGGACAGGGCAGGCCGGGCGGTCCCGGAGGGATAGAGCGTGAGCTCGCCGGTATCCCGGCCATGGGTGTGGACGGTCACCGCGACGTGGGTCACGGCGAGCGTGTTGGGAACGCCGCCTTTCCCCGGCGGCCGGAAGCTGTGGGTGGCGTCCGCGGCGATGCGGGTTTCGGGGAGGATCCGCGCCCCCGGCAACCCGACGTAGACGCTCCCGGCCGTGGCACCGGCCTGCGAGAGCGTGTAGCCGTACAGATCGGCGTAGACCCGGACGGCGCCCCCGCCCCGGTTGACGATCTTGACCTGGCCGTCCGCGCCGACCTTCGCGGTCACCAGGTCGTGGACATAGACATCATCGCGGTAGGCCGATGCGATCGCCTCCGGCTCGGGGGCTCCCGAGGGGAACACCACCAGGGAACCCGCTCCGCCGGTGCCCTTCGACGCCAGATTCAACGCGACCGTGGCCACCTTCGACGCCGGCACGCCGGCCACCCCCGCCACGCGTACCGTGGCGGTCGCACCGGCGGCGATGTCCAGCGGCCCGGCCGCCCGGCCCCGCACCGAGTAGAACTGGCCGGGCTGCGGGGCCGCCGGGTCCGCGGCCTTGGGGGCGGCGACAGGTGATCGCCGCGGGGCGGCCGCCGCGCCCTCCCCGCTACCGGACCAGGTGTCCAGCACGCTGGTCAGCGAAAGCAGCAGGGCCAGCGTGAGGCAGCGGGCCAGTAAGGGGACGAGACGGCGTTTCATGGTTGTGCCCTTCGTGCTGGGACGCGGGTCGCGGCGGCCGGCCCGGCGGCGGCCGGCCGGCCCGCGTTCCCCGTGTGGCGCCGAACCTGGCGCGCGATGGCGGCAAGGGAGCTGTGTGCGGGGCCCGGGGGGACTCGTTCGAGGAGGTGCTCCGCCTCGTCGACGAGCTCGCGGATCCAGGCCCGGGTCTGCTGAAGCGCGGTGGTCGTGCCGATCAGGTCGGCCAGTTCGCCCGCTCGGCCCGCGCGGGTGCGGATATCACCGTCGATGGGGCGGACCGCTTCCAGCCGCGCCCCCAGCTGCGCTCGCGCCAGCCGGAAGGCCGGACACGGAGACGCCTCGTCGAGATCCGCCAGCGCGTCGCGGCCGAGCCGGTCGGTACCACCGGACAGCCGGCGGTCGTCCTCCAGAAGCTGCACCGCCAGACCGATGTTCCGGCCATACGAACCGAGGGCCGCGATCACCTCCTCGGTGGCCCCGCCCGCGCGAGCGCCGAGTTCGCAGGACGCGGCGGTGAGCGCGGCGAGCCCCGACCGCGACGACAGCTCCAGCCACCGGCGGGGCGCGGGCGGCGGGCTGAGCCGGTGGGCGGCGAGCTCTCGGACCCGGCCTCGGCACGCCTCCTCGACCGCGGAGGCGACCTGTGCGGCCAGCGGCGGACTCGCGGTGGCGCAGAGCGCCAGCGCCCTCGCCAGCAGCAGGTCGGAGGCGAGGACGGCGAAGGTCGTACCCCAGTTCGGTCCGGAGTGGACCCCGGCGGCAGCATGTACATCCACGCTGGCGGCGGCCAGCAACGCCATCGCCGCGAGGTCGGCCGAGGCCGCCAGTGGGATGAGATGATCGGATCCCGTGCCGGCCTCGGGGGTCTCCGACCGGGCGCCGTGGCCGTCGTCTTCATCACGGCAACGCGCGGCGAGCAGCACGAACAGCGCCGGCCGCGGCGCGAAGACGTGCTCGTCGGCCGCCATCGAATGCAGCCGCGCCAGGAACGGCCAGTCGCGGCGAACCGTGTCGGCCAGAATCTCGCCGGCCACGACGAGCTGGGATCCGAGCCCGAGCCCTGGATGCAGGCAGCGGCGCATGTCGCGGGTCATGGCCACCGCCTCCGGGTCGAGGCCGAGGCCGGGTGACAGGGTGGCGCGGCGGACCAGGGCGAAGATCGGCCGGTCGGACTCGAACGTGTCCTCAAGGACACGCCAGGCGAGCCGATGCCGGACGGCGGCGTGCCGACCGGTCTCCAGGTGGCCGCTGAACCTGCGGGCCAGCCGGGTCGCGTAGGCCGAGAAGTCGTCGGTCCGCCCGGCCGCGAGGCGGGCATCGGCGATCTCCGCGGCGATCTTTCCTGATTCGAGGGCAAAGCTGATGCCCTCCCCGGTCGCCGGGTTGACCATGCCGGCCGCGTCTCCCGCCAGGAGCAGCCCCGGAGCCCAGGACCGCTCCGGCGCGAAGCCGGTGTACAGGGGAGCGCCGCGCAGCGGCCCGACCTGCCGTGCGGAAGCGAAGCCCGGGAGGCCGGCACGCAGTTCGGCGGCGAACCTGGCGAACATCTCGGCCAGGTTCACGCCGGGCTGCCGCTCGGCCACGCCGACACCGATGTTGATCCGGTCCGGGCCCATGGGGAAGATCCAGCCGTAGGCGGGAAGCCGCGCCCCGGTCGCCGGATCCGCGAGCGGCATGACGAAGCGCAGGAGGTCGTCGAGCCCGCCCGCCCCCTTGAAGTCGAAGTACGCGCGGACCGCGTAGCCGAACCTGCCGTTCCGCCGCCCCGCCCGCACGGACCGCCGGGCCAGGACGGAAGTGCCCCCGTCCGCCGCCACGACCACCGGAGCGCGCAGCACACCCGCTCCGCCGGCGATCTCGACCCCCTGGACCGCACCGGCCTCCGTCCGGACGAGCCCCACCGCCCGGACGCGGTCGCGGAAGTCGGCACCGGCGTCGGCGGCGCGGGCGACGATCGCCTCGTCCAGCACCGCGCGCGGGACCACGATCCCGTACCCGTCGTTCCCGTAGTCGAAGTCGCGTGTGCTGCGCCGCCCCTCGGGACCCAGCGAGACGCTGAGCCCTCCGATGGGCCGGGTCCGGCCGAGATCGCCGAGCACGCCCATCTCGGCCAGCAGCCGGACACCGGCGCGGGTGACCGCGTCACCGCAGGGTTTGTCGCGCGGAAACGCGGACCGGTCCAGCAGGATCACCCGCCTCCCGCGCCGTGCGAGATGGTACGCGGCCGTCGCCCCGGCCGGGCCCGCTCCCACGATCACCACGTCTGCGTCGTCCATCATCGACTCCCCGCGATCCGCACTCAGCCCACCTGCTGCCGGCAGGGTTCGGGCCCGCTCGCGAGCTGTCTGGAGCCCATCGTGCGGCCGGGACCGCGCTGAGCGGGCAGCGCCCGGATCAGCCGGGTGTACAACCGCCCCGCGGCGTACGGGTCCGCCGGCCGGGACCGCTCACCGGCAAGCCCGCCGACCGCGAGGCCGATCGCGAAGGTGAGCGGCCTCTCGTACCGTCCGGTCAGGTGCTTAGCCAGGCCGATGGCCCGGTCGCGGGCCTCCGGTGCCGGCCGCCCCATCGCGTCGAGCACCTCGGTGGCGGCGTCGAGCGCCTTATCGATCTCCGCGCGCTCGGTGCCGGTGGCTTTCGCGTACCAGTCGGCGAGCCGCTCCTCTGCCATCGCCACGTCGGTTCCGCGGTCGGTGCACCGCACGCCGGCCACGATCTCGGCCACCGCGCGGTAACCGAGCCGCCGGGCACCGGCCAGGTCACCGGCGGCCGCGGGGCCGCCGGCCGTGGCCGCCGGCGCCGCCGAGATCGCCACAGGCAGGCCGACCGCCGCCGTGCCGCCGATGATCACCAATCCCGTCGAGCGCAAGAACCCCCTCCGGGTCTGCGCCCGCCTCCCGTCCTCGGCACTCGTGCCGTCTCCTCCGGGCATTCTCGTCGTCTCCGTCCTGCTCTTCGGTCGTCGGTGAGCCGCCCGCCTGCCCGGGCCGGCTCAGTGCCGCCGGAGCACCACGTACTGCGGCAGTCTGATCAGGGACTCCTTGGCATCCGAGGCGGCCAGGGCCGCGATCCGCGATACGGCCTCCTGCCCGTATCCGTGCGCGACCTTGACGGCCCCGGTGACGCCTCCGGCGGCGATGACCAGGTCACGCGCCTCCGCTTGCCCGGCCTCGTCCAGGTCGTCCCGCTGCAGGATCCGCCGGAGCCGGTCGGCCTCCGCGGTCTTGAGCTGCAGCACCAGCAGCACCGGCAGGCCGTAGACGCCCTCACGCAGATCGATCCCCGGGCGCTTGCCGGAATCGCCGTCGGCGGTGATGTCGAGCGTGTCATCGACCGCCTGGAACGCCAGCCCCAGGACCCGGCCGTACAGCCCCAGTGCCTCGGCGGTCTCCTGGCTCGCGCCGGCGAGATGGGCACCGGCCCGGCAGGAGAGCTCGAACAGCGCAGCCGTCTTACGAGCCGCGATCTGCATGTACGAGTCGAGCCGATGGCCGACGTTGTAGGTGTTCTCCGCCTCCTGGAGCTGCCCCAGGGCGAGGGCCAGTGCGCTCTGGCTCGCCCAGTCGGCCAGCCACCCGTCCAGCTCCACGAGCATCCGGATCGCCCGCGCGAACAAGAAGGTGCCCGCCGTCAGGGCCTCGGCGTCACCGCGCAGCGCGTTGACGGTGGAGACGCCGCGCCGCATCTCGGCCCGGTCCATGACGTCGTCGTGATAAAGCGCGGCCACATGCAGCAGCTCGATCGCCGCGGCCGCCGTCAGCAGATCGTCGTCGGCCGGGGCGGACCCGGCGGGTGAGGCGGCTCCGGCCGCGGTGAACAGCAGCGCCGGGCGCACCCGCTTGCCTCCCCGCCGCAACAGGTGCTCGGCGACCTCGGACAGCCGTACATCATCGGACCGCGCGAATTCCGCCAGCGTGCCGTCGAGGGAATCGAGCAGCGTCCGCGCCGGACCGTAGGTGAGCCAGCCGGACTCGTGGCGAGCGGAGCCGGCGCCGCGCCGGGAGCCCGTGTGCCCGTCGCCTTCAGTCATAGGGATCGGAAATCGAGTCGGACTCGGCGGCGATCTCCCTGATCCGCTGGTACAGCGTCGCATCGTCCAGCAGTGCGATGAGCTCGCGGCCGTTCTTGCCGAGCACCCTGTCGCGGCAGAGCTCGAACACCTCCTGCACCGCATCGGCCTCCTCCAGGAGCATGTACTTGCGCGCCCTGTCGATGGCGTCCTGTGTCTCGGTCACATGCTGCTGAGTGACCCGGATGTCGTCGCGATCAGGGTCGTAGAGGGCCAGCTTCGCCTCGCTGAAGTACTGGTCATAGACCGCCTGGACGAAGGCACGGTCCTCCTCCGGGACTTCGCCCGCGTGCGCCTCCTGGACTCGCTGAACCAGGCTCTGCTGGTTGCGGTTGTCGAAGAACGTGTCGATGACCCAGCGCCCGGTCAGCGAGTTGGCCAGATACTTGTCCCGCGCGTACCGGATCGGCTCCCACTCCTGCGACCACGGCACACCGGTCACCTCCTCGGCGGTGGCGAGGAAGACACAGCCGCAGTCCGTCAAGGACACGTCGCCCGTTCCGCCCCGGCAGACGATCGAGCCGGAGTCACCCGGGCAGCTCATCCCGGTGACCGCGATCTGGTTGTCGAAGAGGGCCGCGCGCCCGTCGCCCATGTTGACCTCCAACAGGACGTCGATGTCCTGGATCCGGCCCGTCGTGTACAGGGTGGTGCGGCCGGTCTTCTGTACCGGGGCCCCAGGCGGCTGGACGTCCTCGGGCCCGACGCCGGACCGGGCGGCGGCCCCGGCCGTCATCTCGACATCGAGCCGGGCGGCGACCTCGTTGATCGGGCTGAGGAACGTGCGCGTCTCCACCCCCATGTCGGCCCCACCGGCGAACAGCAGGCCGACGGCCGGCTGCTCCGGGCTCGGCCGGGTCATGTCGCCCCGTATGTCGTCGACGATCGCACAGTCCACGTTGAGGTCGGCCACCGCGCAGTCGACGACGCTCGTCCCGCCGAAATCGATCGGCACGAACCTGGTGAGCCTTGCGATGACGTTCTCCGCCACCTTCGGCGCATCGGCCGGTCCCGGCTGGTAGATGGCGTCCCCGGCCACTCCCCGGTTGATGTCGGCGAGCACGTGGTTGTTGGAGAGGATGGACAGGCGGTCACCGTTGGCCTTGTCCAGGACGAAGCAGCCGAGAGTACCGGCGGTGACGTTCTCGTGACCGATGCTTATTCCGGCGAGTGCCGGCCGTTCACGATCCCGTAACTCGTGCGCGTAGATGCGCCCGGTTTCGACGACATCCGTTTCTATCCGCCCGCCGTCGACCACCACGGACCGTGGCAGAACCTCGCCCTTCGCCAGTTCGGCCTCCGGCTTTTTGCGCCGCACGTAGATGACGCAGGCGGGGGTGTCCAAATGTTCGCCACCGCGACGCGGAGCACCGAAGGCGACGCCGACGACATTGGGGTCCCTGCCGTGGCGCGCCCAGATCCGCTTTTTGGCCTCGGCAGCCATCGGGCGCGCTCTTCGCCAGTCCTCTGGTCTGCTCATACCACCTTCCCGGTGATCTGGCCTAAACGCATGATCAGCTGATCTCCATGTGCGCAAGATTCAGCCACTCTTGGCGTCCTGTCAAGATGTTCTCCATCAATAACTGGATGACCAAGATCGGACACTGACTTATTGTGACACCGGCACTACCATCAAGTAGATGATTTTCTTGCCGAAAGAACCGCACTCGAGGTGACCAAAATCGACATGGGAGCTTACCGTGCGTAAGATTTCGCAACGATGCCGGCGGATCGCGGCAACACCGACCACCATCTTTCGACGAGCGGCCTGAACATGCACCGAACCGCGGTCGCGCAATTACGAAAAGTGATCATCGGGCAGGTGCTCACCGGAAAGCCGCTACTGGTCACCGCACTTACCGGTGCGCTCGCGCTCACCGTGAGTTCAGGAACCGCGCGTTATCAGGCCGAGGCGTCCGACCTCACCTGGAGCGTTCCGCTCAGCGGAGTCGCGACCGCCGTCAACAGTCAGGTCTTCATCGGTAGCAGCGGAGGAGGGATAGCCCACTGCGATGACGTCAAGGCAACGGTCAGCGCAAAGCGCGGAACCGGCCTGTCCGGGGACGGCATCGTCTCCGTTACCGACCTTGAGTTGAAATCGATCGGAAACGTCGATGATGCCTGCAGAGCCCCGTACGGCCTCGGTGTGACCATCAGCGCCTTGGGCCTGCCCTGGGACTTCGATGCCCGCGCTTACGACGCCAGGACGGGCGTCACCACCGGGCGGGTCTCCGGAATCGCGGTCAATGTCGCGGTCACCAACGGCTGCCAGATCACCGTGGCCGACGGCTCGGGCGGCCCCGGCGAAGTAGATGCCACGTACGAGAACTCCACCGGGCGGATCTCCATCCTCGACTACGGTCACCTGAAGGTCACGAGCACCGCGGGCTCATGCCCGGGAGTCGTTGTCGGCGGCGAGGTCATCTTGAGCGGCATGTTCAAACTGGCCCCTTATGGCATTATCAGAAGCCCCTAGCGTCAGGGGGTGGCTGGGCGCGTTTCGCCGGTTCAAGGCAGGCCCTGCCCCCCGGGCCGGAGGCCGATCACACCACTGAGATGCTTCTTCAGTGGCACCTCTTCAAGCGATTCCGGTATATCGACCTCGGACAGGCTCCGCACGTAGACGATGATCCCCCAGTTGCTCGTCCCGGCCGTGTCCCTGCGGTCGATGGCCGTTATGCCCGCTCCTACCACGCCCTTCTTCCGCATGAGCTCGTCACGGTGCCGATCCAGCACGCGCTTGGCGATCGCATACTCAACCCCTGCCACGGCCGTGCCCTTCTTCGCCGGCGTCGTCTGACTCCGCAACGGAACCGGCGTGGCCGATCCCTCGCTACCGCGGTCTCCCCCGGCTGCCGAGCATCCCGCCAAGGCGACCGCCAAGGCCAATGAACAGACGATCCGCATCCTCACGGCTGTCTCCTTCGGGGGTCGGCGAATCCCGCACCGGTCACCGCGATCTCAGCTCACGTCAACTCCAGATTCCACCAGTGGGACAGGCACCTCCGCCGATGTCAAGCGGCCGAACAGCCCGAGGCCGTGCCCGCGGCGCAGCCGCGGGCACGGCCCCTGGAAAGCGTTCGGCTCAGAGCTGGTCGTAGCTCTTCATCGCCAGGTACTCGTTCTGGATCATGGTGTTGGTCCCGGCCGGCGCGGGGAAGCCGCCGATCTGGTTGACCAGCCAGTCGGCGACCCCGCCGCCGAACAGGCAGCCCTTGGCACCGGGCACGGAGAAGGAGTTGTCGACGTGCTTGGCGGACCGCACGGTGGGCGGCGGGTCGGTGCGCACGATCGTCGCGGGCTCTCCGGTGATCGGGGAGTTGGGCGCCGGCGGGGCGGTGGTGCCGGTGGTGAGGTCCAGCATGATCGGGTTGCTGTCGGTGCCGATCGTGCAGTTGGAACCGAGGACCGGGTTGATGAGCCGGACCTTCAGCCCGAGCTTGATCCGGAAGTCCGCGCTCGTCGGCTGCTCGAAGAACCCCGCGTACTCGGCCTTGGCGTACACGGCGGTGAGGAACGGGTCGCCGAACAGGCCGGGCTGGACGAGCATCTTGTCCGCGCGCAGCTTGCCGAACACCGAGCCGAACTCGAAGGTGGTCGGGTTGTAGGTGTTCGCGAACGTGATCCGGATCGGCTTGTCGATCGACTGGTCGAAGTTGCCGAGCTGGAAGGTGCCGCTGGTGACCACGACCGAGACGCACCGTGAGAAGCGCGGGTCCGCCCCGTCGGGAAGGGGCGGGCAGTCGGAGAAGTCGAAACTCTCCGGAATCGGGTCCGGGTTGAGCGCGGGCGCGGCATTGGCCGCCGTCCCCATGCCGAAGGTGAGCGCCGCGGCCGCGACGATGGCGGGAAACGCGAGGCGTACGCCGCGTTTCGGGAAACGGGTGAGCTTCACGGTGGATCCTTTCGTCGATTCCCCACCGGAGAATAGGGCCGAAACAATGGCGGATCAATACACGGCAACGCGCCGCTTCGAAGTTTTTTTCAGTTTTGTTGGCGCCTGCTAAAGGCGCGACTCGTAAACGATGGATATTGTCATCGCATGAATATTCAGTCGTTATTGGTGCCGCCCGTTCCCGCCATCCGTCCGCGCTCGCCGCGGGCCCAGGACGACCCGCGGCGAGCGGCCGGACCGCACCCGCTGGGGTGGTTCAGCCAGGGGCGGCCGGTCCCTGGGGTGGCCGGCGCGGGCTCGGCCCGCGCCGCGGCGGACGCATGGCGGCTCAGGGTTGGGTGATCTGCTGCGGCGGATCCAGGACGAAGTCGGCCGAGCCCTGGCCGAGCCGCTGGTTCTTCACGAATCCCGACACCGCGCAGGTCGACTCGGGCGAGTAGTTCAGGCTCGTCCCGGGGGTCGACGACAAGACGTGGGTGCCGTTGTCGTAGGTGCCGCTGAAGCTCCCCGGCCCCTCGGAGTAGACGATGGGGAAGAAGCCGTCCGTGAAGAGACCGGTCATGCGCGCCTGGCATTTGGTGCCGTCGGCGTTCTCGCCCGTCGCGTTGATCTTCACGCCGTTGACCGTGAGATCCACCCGGCCGTCCTCCCTGACCAGGACTCCGTTCAGCCACAGTTCGCCGTCCTGGCTGACGTCGACCGGGCGAACGGTGTTGTCGGCGGCCCTCAGCTCGCAGCCGTCGAAGGACATTCTCGCCTTCGCCAGCATGAAGCGCGGAGTCCAGTGCTTGGCGTCGAGACGGAACCGCATGGTGGCCGATTCGCATCTGAGCCCGGCCGTTCCGAAGAGGTTGTTCAGCGTGAACGGCTTCGCGACCGCGGTTACATTTCCACCCGGTCTGATGGTCCAGGTCTCCGGAAGCGGGGCCGCATTGTCATCGCAACCGGATCCGGTCGCGCCGTTGCACCATCTTCCCGATTCGAGATTCACATAGTTGCCCGACCCGGAGATGCTCGCGGTAAGGAGCGGACTCAGATCCTCGCCTTCCCCGCAGCCGGAGAACGCCGGTATCTCGAGATCCTTGACGATGGCGGTCTGTCCGAGGTCGGGGTTCAGTACCCCGGTGAACTGGTTTCCCAGGAACGACTCCGCGGAGAGCAGTGTCGAGCCCGTCGTGCACGCGTCGCCGAGATCGAGCGGGACGCCGTTGACCTCGGCCTTGCCGGCCTTGACCCGGACGTACGACGCGACCTTGATGCCGGTCTCGTCCAGGACGTCGGTCGGCTCGTCCGGCTTGCGCAGGCCCATGAGGCGGAGGTTGCCGGTGATCGGATCGCTCGCCCCCGCTCCGGGTGCGCCGACCTGGATCGTCTCCGCCACGGCGCGGGTCGGCATGAAACCGAAACCGAGCACGGTTCCCGGAACGGGATCCGTGCGGTTGACGATGTAGCCGAGTTGCTCCAGGTAGTTCGGCCCGGTGAGCTGGTTGGTGGCGCGATAGGTGGTGACCCCCCGCCGCAGGAGGGTCTCGGCGGAGACCGGGACGGCGTTCCCGGCCTTCTTGATATTGACGAACCCGACGGCTCCGATGCAGTACGGGAGCCCTGGGCCCTCGACCTTGGTCAGCCCGGTCGCGGGAACCGGCGGGTCTTCGAAGATCTGGTTCAGCGCGTCGGCGTCGTTGAGGGCGTAGCGGGGATCGAGGCCCGGCGCGGGGATCTCCTCGCACACCTCCTGCTGCTGGGCGGCGGCTTGGCTGGGAGCTTCGATCCGCGCGCCGGGAGCCTGGGTCCCGGTCCCCCTCCGCACCCGCACGTTCCCGATCACCGTCTCGTTCTCCGCGGCGCAGCGCATCGAGAGGCCGGCCTCCTCGGCGCCGGCCTCTGCCGCCCCCTGGCCCGGCACCAGAGACAGGCCGACGTCACCGATCGCCCAGGAGAGGCCGCCCGGTGAGCGGGGAACCACCGGGGGCGCGACCCCGCTGCCGGTCAGGTGCACGGTCCCGTCGCCGCGTGACGGCGTGGCCGCCAGCGCGAAGGCCGGCCACCCGCCGTGCATCTCGCGGCCCGGCTCGCGGACGGCGGCCCGCACCCGCGCGACGCCCCCGAGCGCGGGGACGGGCTCGACGCCCGTCACCGGCGGCGGCGCCGAGGCCCCGCCCGGCGCCTTCGCCAGCACCTCGTCCGCCAGCCCGGCGGGGAGGGCTACGTCGACCCGGACGGTGCCCAGCTGGACGGGTTCACCGACGGCGCCCGACGACGGGACGGTCGTGTCGATCCGCAGCCCAACCCGGTGCGTACCGGACTCGCCGGAGCACACGAGTTTCATTTCCGTTCCGATGTCCGCCATCGCCGGGGGGACCGCCACCAGCGCGCCGCTGCTCACGGTGACGGCCGCGACCGCCGCGAGCCGCGCGGCGTTCCTGGACATCGGGTGCATCGCACATCCTTGTTCGACGGGCGGCCGCACCCGGGCCGGCGGGCCCGGGTGCGGCCTCGGTCATGGCCGTGACCTCAGCTCAGGGGCTGGTGATGGTCTGGCCCGGGCTCAGCGCGTACTGGCCGATGAGCGCGACCTGGTCGCCCTCGTTGATCAGCGAGGGGTCGCAGTCGGCGTCGGCGGTCGCCACCTCCAGCGTGTTGCCGGACACGTCCAGCGTGCTGCTGCCGTTCGTGTGGGTGCCGGTGATGGTGCCCCCCGCGCCGCCGGGGCCGGTGATCGTCGCGTCGCACTCGTCGCTGCCGTGGATCTCGGCCTTGATGCCGGTGAGCTCGCCGCTGGTCACTCCCGTGGCCGCGTCGTAGCTGTGGGCGTTGAAGGTCCACGGCAGGTTGGTGGCCGTCACCTTGACGACGATCCCAACGGGACCGGTGCACCAGTTGTTCGGGTTGCCGGGCGTCGAGAACGACACCGAGTCCAACTGCGCGATGCCGGCGCCGGACAGGCCGCTGCCGCTCTGCGCCGTGCCGGAAGCCGTCGACACGTTGCAGATCACGGGAGCTCCGGTCGACAGGTCGACCGCCTGCAGCGCAACGGTGTTGACTCCGGAGACGGTTCCGCCGGGAGACACCGTCCAGGTGCCGGCCGCCGAGGCGGGGACGGCGGCGAGAGCGAGGGTGGTGGCCGCGGCCGCGGTGGTGGCCATGGCCTTACGGGTGAACTTTCGCATGTCAGTCCTTTTCCCTTCGAGGGGGGTGGTTTCTACTGCTTGTAGGGACACTGACTGCGTTCTACAAAAAGCAACTCCTCTGGGTTTGGCGGGGACAGAACCCATGGAGTCGAATTCCTGAACTCCATACCATGACCACCCGGTCCTGCCGGTACTGCTAGCCAAAATATACGCGCCGGTAACCGGCACATCAAGAGGACGGCCTAACCTTTCTTTGCCACCCCTTTGAACTCCTTGTGAAGTTAGCATCTGCTTAGCGTTCGATCACCGTCATTTGTCACCGATAAAGCATCACTCCGCCAATCCGCGCCGCGGTCAGCCGCCGAGGGTGTCGATGTTGGCGATCTTCCACGCCCCGCTGGTGCGGACCGCGTCCACCGCGAAGACGGCCGCGGAGTGGCTCGTCTCGTCCTTGTCGGTCCGCGTGTTCTGCTGGTCCGCGAAGATCAGCAGGCGGGCGCGGTCCCCGGTCAGCGACTTCACCGCGGAGTCGGTGACCGTGGTGGTGAGGACCTGCTTCTGCCGGGGTGCCTGCTCGCGGACGAGGGCGAACAGTTCCCTGTACTGCTGGACGGCCTTTCCGGTGAGGAGTTCCCGCGCGGCCTCCTCCGTTTTTGCGACATCCGCGTAGTTGTAGGAGAACACCGTGTCAACGGCCGTGGTGATCTGTCCTTTGACCTCGCTGGTGCGGGCGTTGTCGCTCAGGGCGGCGTTCTTCGCGGACGCCGCGCCGGTCCGTTCCCTTTCCTGCGCGGCCGCCCAGGCGGCCACCCCGCCGAGCGCCATTGTCAGCACACCGAGGAGGACGACCACGCGGATGCGCGCGGTACCGGGGACCACCCGGCCGAGGATGCCGATCTTTGCCATTCGCCTCTCCTGCCCGTCAGGGCGTTCCGGTCGGTGCCTGGCCGAGCGCCGACAGTTTCCACCCGGTCGGCGTCCGGGTGAGCCGGCCCGCGAAACGGCGGGTGCTGTCGACGGGCTTTCCTTCGGCGCCGCTGATGGTGATGCGGACGGCGGCGATGACCGCCGCCTTCCCGGCGCGGGTGTCGAGCTCGGTGAGGGCGGACTCCAGGACCTTCGCGGTGCTCGTCGTCCCGGCCTTCTCCACCTCGGCCTTGAGTCGTGCACGCCCCTTGACGATCTCGTCGTAGAGCTCGGCCGTCGCCGAGTCCTGCCAGACCTTCAACCCCGCGTCCACGTTGCGGTGGTCGAGGGTGTTGAGGTTGACGATCGCCTGGTCGGCCGCGGCGAGGACCCGGTCGCGCTCGGCGGCGTAGGACAGGGCTTCGTCGCCCGCCGCCGAATGGTACGACCAGCCGAACCACGCGGCCGCCGCCATCGCGACCAGCGTCACCAGGGACGCCACCCGGACCAGCGGATCTCTGGACAGGCGGCGCGGTGCCGCCGCGTCCGGCTCCGCGGCGTCCGGCTCCGCGGCCTCGGCATCCGGCCCTGCTTCTGCGGCGGCGGGTTCGGCCTCGGGCTCGGTGGCCTCGGGCTCGGTGGACTCAGGCTCGCGGCGTTCCGCCTTGTCCGCGCCCTCGTCCACGCCCTTGTCCACACCCTTGTCCGCGGTCTTGGTTCTGGTCACCTGAATTCCACCCTTTCTTCAGGCGGCCCGGAGGGCGCTGATGCGCCAGCCGTGGTCGTCGCGGGCCGTGACGATGAGCTGCGCCGCGACCGGCGGGCCGGTGCGTTCGCCGTCGCGCGCGGCCGTCTGGTCGAGCAGGACCAGCAGGACCGCCGTCCCGTCACGGGTGAGTTCGATGAGGCCGGCCCTGGCCACCTTCGTGGTGAGGGAGAGCTTCATGAGCGGGGCGTTCTGCTTCACCAGGCCGAACAGCGTCCGGTACTCGCCGGTGGCGCGGCCGGTGAGGACCTCCTTCGCGGCCCGTTCGGTGGCCGCGGGGTCGGTGTGCGTGTAGGTGAAGATCCGCTCGACCTTCGCGGAGACGTCCGCGATGATCTCCTCGGTGCGCGCCTCGTCGACGAGCGCCCGGTTGGCGGCCGGCGAGCTCTCGTGCCGCCGCTCCGCCCACCCGTCGACGGCCAGTGCGGCAAGGAAGACCGCGAGAGCGAGCGCCATCGGCCATCCCAGGATGGCGGCCCGCTTGACCACCGGGACGGCCCGGCTCCGGCCGAACCTCCCTGCCCGCGGGCGCGGAGTACGGCGAGCCGGACGGTCCCGGCCGGTCCGCGGCTCCTGCTCGGTGACGCTCACGGCCGGCTCCCCTCGGCGGGCGGGTCACCGGGCGCCAGCGGCTTGAGCGAGGCGACCTTCCATCCGCCGGCGACCCGCTTCATCCCGACCTCGTAACGCTTGCGCTGCTCGGTGCGCCGACCGTCCTCCCCCGTCGCGTCGATGAAGATCCGGACCGAGGCGATGACGGTCGCCTCGCCGGCGGAGCGGTCGAGTCCGGTGACGGCGAGCGCGGTCACCCTGCCGTGGGAGGCGGCGGCCTGCTTCGCGAACCTCGCGCGGGCGGCGACCATGTCGCGTTCGAGCGCGTCGTGGAACGGCCCGGTCGCGACCCGCAGCCAGTGCGCGAGGTCGAGGTCGGCCCGCTCGGGGTCGATGCTGTTCAGGAGCGTGATGTGCCGGACGGCCGTCCGGCTCACCTCGTCCCGCTCGGCGGCGTACTCGGCGTCCGCGCCTCGCCCGGCCTGGGCGAGCGACCAGAGGGACGCGCAGAGCAACACGGTGGCGGCGGCGACGAGCACGTACCCGGCCGGGCGGATCCAGCCGGGCGCCCGCGCGGCGGTGCGGCGCACCGCCGCGGCGCCCTTCATCGAGGTCCCTCGATTCCGAGGAGGCCCCGCAGGTCCGCCGGCGGGGCCGGGTCCGCGGGGGTCCGCACACCGAACACGCTGAACAGGCCGGCCAGCTCGGCCCGGTTCAGCGACCCGGGCCTGACCGGCTCCGGCACGCCCCTGCGGGGCGCGTTCGCGGAGCCGCGGACGTTGATCCCGGTCCTCGGGCTCTCCAGGCAGCGGGCGCCGGAGTTGAACGCGGGGGCGGGCGACAGGTCCAGGCCGCTGCGGTACCGGGTCCCGTCGTAGCCGCGGGTGCAGGGCTGCGGGTTGAAGAACGTGTTCACCAGGCCGAGCCGCACCTTGCCATCGGACACGATGGTGGCGCCCATGCCCGCGACCTGCGGGAGCCGGGCGAGCAGTTCCTCGATGCCGTCCTGGCGCGGCTCGGCCAGGCGGGCGGTGGTGAGGAGGTTGGCCAGCAGCACGCTCAGGTTCGGGTCAAGGTCGCGGAGCAGGCGGGACATCTCGGTCGCCGCCCCCGGACCGGACGCGATGACACCGCGCAGGTCGGCGTCGGAGGCGCGGAGCTGCCGCGCCAGCAGCCGCGTGTTGGACGAGAACGCCTTGAAGGCGTCCGCCATCTCGTTCTGCGTGCGCAGCACGTCCTGGCCGTTGTGGATCAGTGCGCGGGTCTCGGGGAACGCCGCGTCGGAGGCCGACACGAACCGTGCGCTGGTGTCGAGGAGCTGCTGGAGGTGCGGCCCCTGCCCCGCGAACGCCAGGGCCAGCTCGTCGATCAGGATTTTGACGTCGTTCAGCGGAAGCGACGCGGCGAGGTCGTTGACGCTCTTGAGCGTCTCGTTCACCGGCGCCGGGGTGGTGGTGGCGCTGCGCGGGATCGTGGCGCCCTGCGCGAGGTAGGGGCCGGAGTCCGTCCGCGGCCGCAGGTCGACGTACTGCTCGCCGACGGCGGAGCGGTTGGCGACGACCGCCTCCAGGCTCACCGGGATCTCCGGCGCGGAGCGCTCGATGTGGAGTTCGGCGATGACGCCGTCGTCGCTGAGGTCGAGCACGCCGACCTCGCCGACGGTGACGCCGCGGTAGGACACCGCGGACCCCTCGAAGAGGCCGCCGGTGGCCGGCAGGTCGAGGCGCACGGTGTAGTAGCCGCTCATCCCGACGTAGCGTCCCAGGTCGGCGTACCTGACCCCGACGTAACCGATCACGGCCAGCGCGATCATGAGGAATGCGACGATCTTGATCCGGGTACCCGCGGTGAGCATGGTGTCAGTCCCCCTCGCCGAGCGTCGGCAGCGGAAGTGCGGGCCCTCCACCGGACCCGTCGCCGGGCGCCCGGCGCTGCGGCGCCTCCGTCGCGGGCGCGGGCGACGCGGCGGGCGGGTCCGCCTCCGGGCCGCCGGTCAGCGCCTCGGGGCACGGCGTCGGCTGCGGCCCGCCGGGCGGTGCGGCGGCCAGCGCCCGCGACCGCGCGATGTTCTCCCTCGGGGTCGTCTCCTCCACCGGCGGGATCACGCATTCGTAGCCCTTCGCGGCGACGACGGTGAGGTAGCCGTTCAGGTAGTCGCCCTTGACGCCCTTGAGCGCCTCGTCGGTGAACGGGAAAGTGAGCAGGACCTCCAGCGACTTCGGCAGGTCGCGACCCGAGTCGGCGAGCTTGCGGAGGACGACCGCCAGCGAGCGCAGGTCCGCGACCGTGTCGTCCTTGCTCTTCTCGATCACCTCGACCGCGACGTCCGACAGCTTCTCCAGCTCCCGCAGCATCTCCACGAGCTGACCGCGCTGCTCGTCCATGACCTTCAGGCCCGGCGACAGGTCGTCCAGGACCGTCTCGACCTGGCCGTTGCGGGACGCGACCGTGGACGACAGCCGGTGCAGGCCGTCCAGCGCGTCAGTGATCGACTTGCGGTTGCGATCGAGCGTGGCGGTCAGCTGGTTCAGGTTCCGCAGCGCGGACCGGACCGTGTCCTCCCGGCCGCCGAGCGCCTGG
The DNA here is from genome assembly GCF_004349245.1 of Actinomadura sp. 6K520. Taxonomy (GTDB): domain Bacteria; phylum Actinomycetota; class Actinomycetes; order Streptosporangiales; family Streptosporangiaceae; genus Spirillospora. The sequence continues at coordinate 31,399 of NZ_SMLC01000029.1, forward strand.
TTGAGCTCCCGGTTGATCGTCCGGATCTGCGGGAGCCCGCCGCCCGACAGCAGCAGCGACAGCGCGCCGAAGACCTCCTCGACGTCGGCGTTGCGCGACGTGCGGGCTACCGGGATCGTGGCGCCGTCGGCCAGCGGCTGCGCGGACGGCGACGCGGGGGCGGCGAGCTCGACGTACTTCTCCCCCAGCAGGCTCGACTGCTCCAGGTTCGCAATGGCGTTCGCCGGGAGGCGCACGTCGCCGTTCACCAGCAGGGTGACCTCGGCGTCCCACGCCCCCTTCGGCAGCGACACCCGCTTCACGCGGCCGACCGGGACGTCGTTGACCCGGACGGCGGCCTGCGGGACGAGGTTCAGCGCGTCCTCGAACTGCACCTTCACCGTGTACGGGTTATCGCCGAGGTCGGCGCCGCCGGGCAGCGTGACGTCCTCGATCCGCATCGAGCAGCCCGCCGCCAGCACGGCCGCGGCCGTGCACACCGCCATCACCTTCGTGGGCACGCGCATCAGCGGCCTCCCTCGTCGCCGGTTCCGGTGCCCGTCCCGACGTAGGTCCGCCCCGCCGGCGGCAGCGGCAGCGCCGGCACGCCGGGCCTCCCCTCCTGCGGGACCGGGGTCGCTCCCGGCGCCCGGAGCCGTTCGCAGCGCTCGCGGATCGTCTCGCTCGCGAAGGTCCCGGCCGCGCACAGCGGGCTCGGGTCGGCGGCCGGCGGGTCGACGCCCGGCTGGTCCGTGCCGCCGAACGCCTTGGTGATCTCCAGGAGGTTGCCGCGGCTCATCAGCGAGCGCGTCTTCGGGTCATAGGCGTTCAGCGCGTTCTGCACCACCAGGGGCGCGGTGTCCAGGATCTCCGCGAGGGACGCGCGCTGCTCGACCAGGACGCCGGTGATGCGGGCGAGCTTGTCGACGTTGTCCTTGAGGCCCGCCCGGTTGTCGGCGATGAACAGTTTCACCTCGCGCAGCGCCCGCGCGAGGTGCTCCAGCGCCGCGGCGATCTCGTCGCCGTCCGCCGCCAGGAACTCGGTGACCTCGGCGAACTGGTTCTCCGCCAGCCGGATCTGGGACTCGTTCTCCTTCAGCATCTTGGAGAACGCGTTCAGGTTCGTGACCGTGGCGTACAGGTCGCCGCTGGAGTCGGCGAGCGTCTGCGACGCCTTGCCGAGGTCGGCGATCGTGGTGTTGAGCGCCTTGCCGTTGCCGCCGAGGTTGGCGGCACCGACGCTGATGACGTCCGACAGCGCGCCTTGCGCGTTCAGCCCGTCCGGCCCGAGGTCGTCCGCGAAGCGGCGCACGGCGTCGTAGAGCTGGTCGAGTTCGAGCGGTGTCGCGGTCCGGTCCACGTCGATGGAGGCGCCCGCGGGCAGCTTCGGCCCGCCGCCGTAGGCGGGATCGAGCTGCACGTACCGGTCGGAGACCAGGTTGGGGGCGATCACGACGGCGCGGACGCCGGCCGGCACGTCCACGTCCCGGTCCACGGTCATGTCGACCCTGACCCGGGTGCCGAGCGGCTCGATCGCGTTGATGGAGCCGACCTTCACGCCGAGGACGCGCACGTCGGAACCGGGATAGACGCCGATGGCGGTGCCGAAGTAGGCGGTGATCCTGCGTCCGGGGCCATCGCCCAGCAGCGGGAACAGCGCGATCCCGACGAGCAGGACGAAGATCAGGATCATCGCCTCCAGCACCCGGACCCGCCGGTCCCGGTTCGGTGACGGCAGCCGCGGCAGTTTCACGGTGCGTGTCGGGGACGACGCCATGTCACCGGCCTCCCGTCAGGTGCGGCGGTTCGCAGCCCGGCCCGGGCGGCGTCCAGTCGCCGTTCTTCAGGTACTCCTCGGGGACGGTGCCGCACAGGTACCCGTCGACCCACCGGCCGTTGCCCGTCGCGTTGCCGACGAGCCGCAGGTAGGGGGCGGCGTTCCGCAGGGTCCGGTCGAGGTCGTCCTGGTGGCGCTGGAGGAGGTCGGTGACCTTGCCGAGGGACGCGAGCGTCGGGCCGATGGTCCGCCGGTTGTCGTCGATGAGGCCGACGAGCTCCTCGGCGAGGCGGCGGGAGCCGACGAGGATCGCGTGGATGGCCTCGCGGCGCTTGCGGAGTTCGGCGAGGAGCAGGTTGCCGTCCTTGAACAGCGTCTCGAACTGGTCGTTCTGCGCGGCGATCGTGCCGGACAGCTGCTTGGTGCCGGCGAGGAGCCGCGCCAGCTCGGCGTCCCGGGACGCGATCGTCCTCGACAGCGACGACAGGCCGTCGAGCGCGACGCGGACGCTCGCGGGGGTGTCCTCGAACGTCGTGGAGATCGTCTCCAGGCTGTTCGCCAGCCGGGTCGTGTCGAGCCGCTCGAACGTCCGCCCGAGGTCCTGGAACGCGGTCGTCACGTCGTAGGGGGCGACGGTCCGGTCCAGCGGGATCGGCTTCTCCGGGTCCTGTTCGCGGGCTCCGAGCGGGTCGAGCTGGAGGTACTTCGACCCCAGCAGCGTCTTGATCATGATGGCGGCGCGGGTGGAGTCGCCGACCCAGGTGTCGCGGACCCGGAAGGTGACCCTGACCTTGTCGCCCTCCAGCTCGACACCGGTGACCTTGCCGACCTTCACGCCCGCGACGCGGACCTCCTGGTCCTCCTTGAGCCCGGCGGCCTCGGAGAAGTAGGCGCTGTAGGTCGTCCCGCCCCCGATGACCGGCAGGTCGTCGGCGCGGAAGGCCAGCAGGCCGAGCACCAGCAGCAGCACCATCCCGACGATCGACACCGGGACCGGGTTGCGCTCGCGCAGCGGCTTCAGCCGCGGCCTGCCCTTCTTCATGCGCGGCAGCGCGCGCGGCAGCGGCGCGGCCGGCCCGCCGGACGGCGGAGTGGGCGGTGTCGGGGGCGTCATCGGCGACACCTCGCGTCCTCGATCGGGATGCCGGTCGGCGGGGGCCGGTTCGTCAGGTCCGAACCCGCGTAGTGGACGCCGATCAACGTGACCTCGCACTGGTAGAAGTTCATCCACGACCCGTAGGAGGCCAGCCGGCCGAACGTCTGCAGCTTGCCGGGGGTCCGTTCCAGGAAGCGCTCCAGCAGCGGCGCGTCCCGGTCGAGGTTGTCGCTGAGGCGGCCGAGCTGGACGATGTCGTCCTTCAGCGGGTCCCGCGCCACCTGGAGCAGCCCGGCGGTCGCCGACATCAGGTCGCCGATCGCGCCGATCGCCTCCCCGATCGGCCTGCGGTCGGCGGCCAGCCCCGAGGTGAGCCTGCGGAGCGTGGTGACCAGGTCGACGAGCTGCCGGTCCCGCGTGTTGATCGTCTGGACCACGCTGTCGAGGTTGGTGATGACCTGGCCGATCACCTCGTCCTTGGCGGCGAGCGTGCTGGTCAGCTGCCCGACCGTGCGCAGCAGGCTCTCGACGGTGCCCGCCTCGCCCTGGAGCACCTTCACGATGGACTCGGAGAGCTTGTTGGCGTCCCCGGGCGACAGCGCCTGCATCAGCGGCTGGAAGCCCTGGAAGAGCTGGGTGAGGTTGAGGGTCCCCGCCGTGTTCTCCACCGGGATCGTGTCGCCGGGCTTCAGCGTCTCGTTGGGCGAGCCGGTGCCCTGGTCGAGGGCGATGTAGCGGCCGCCGACCAGGTTGAGGTACTTGACCGCGGCGGTCGCCGACGCCGGGACGTCCCGGTCGCGGTCCACCTCGAACGTGACGAGGGCGAGGCGCCGGTCGGTCACCTCGATCTTCTCGACCTGGCCGACCTCGACGCCCGCGATCCGGACGCCGTGACCCGGGTGCAGTCCGGCCACGTCGGTGAACTTGGCGTGGTAGGTGACGCGGTCGCCGCTGGTGGCGCCGGTGATGCTGGACGCGAGCAGCGCGGTCGCCAGCACCGTCACCACAATGAAGATCAGCGAGCTGGTGAGGGGGAAGGCGAGCCCCTTCAGGCCCTGTCCGGTGAGCCTCACTTGACCGTCACCTCCGTGCCCCGGTAGATGGGTCCGACGAGCACGCTCGACCAGTCCGGCAACTCCTCGGGGACCTGGTCGAGCGGGGGGCCTGCGAGCTCGTTGACCAGGTCGTTCTCGGACGCGGAGTTGGCCGGGCCGAGACCGCCGCCCGCGGTGCCGCCCTCGCCGGGAACCCCTCCGGCGGGCAGCACCCGCGTCGCCCCGCCGCCGGTCGGCAGGTACGGGACGCTCGGGCAGCGGGGCCCGCCGCCCGCGTCGTAGCGCGGCGCGTCCGCACCCGGCCTGTAGCGGCCCTTGTGCGGCACCGACACCACGATGCCGTGCACGCCGGGACGGTCGGTGCCCTTGCCGAGGGCCCGGTCCATCTCCGGGACGAAGTCGGCGAGCGTGCGGAACGTGCAGGGCGCCGCGGGGGCGTAGCGGCGCATCAGCTCCAGGCTCCCCCGGCTCTCCGCCGCCAGGTGGATGATGATGCCGGAGTTGTCCTCCAGGAATTCCCGGAGGTCGGCGGCCGAGCGCGATATCGACGCGTACAGGTCGGAGAGCGCGGTGCGCTGCTCCAGGATCGTGCGGCTCGTCACCGTCAGGTCCGTGAGCGCCTGCAGCAGGTCGGGCGCGGCGTCGGACGCGTTCCGCGAGAACTCCGCCAGCTCGGCGAGGTTGCGGGTGAGCGCCGGCATCTCGGGGTTCAGCTTCCGCAGCAGCGCGTCGAGCTGCTCGAAGTTGCGGCCGATCTGGTCGCCGCGCCCTTCGAGGGCGGTCGACATCGCGTTCAGCGTCGCCGAGAGCTTGGCCGGCTGGATGGTGTCGAGCAGGTCCATGGTGTGGTTGAGCAGCTCCGCCAACTCCACCGCGTTCCTGCTGCGGTCCTCGGAGATGACGTCGCCGTCGGCGATCGGCGGCGCCTGCGTCCCCGGCGGCGGCGTGAGCGCGACGTACCGGGCGCCGAACACCGTCGTCGGCAGCAGCATCGCGGTGGCGTCGGACGGCACCCGGTCCGCCATCTCCGGCTTCAGGGCCAGCTCCAGCGCCGCCCCGTCCCCGTCCGCGCGGATCGACCGGACCTCGCCGACCACGACGCCGCGGACCTTCACGTCCGCGAGCGGGTGCATCTCGTGTCCGGCCGTCCCGGTGCGCAGCGTCACCATCGTGGCCTCGGTGAACCGCTTGTTGTAGATCGCGACCGAGAGCCAGATCAGCAGCGCCGGGACCAGCAGGAACGCCACCCCGGCGAGCCGCCGCCCGACCACGTGCATGGTGCCCGATCTCGCCATGTCAGCCCGTCACCTTCACCGTCGTCGTCGCGCCCCAGATGGCGAGGCTGATGAAGAAGTCCGTCACGCTGATCAGCACGATCGCGGTGCGGACCGCACGGCCGACGGCCACGCCCACGCCGGCGGGACCGCCGACCGCGCGGTAGCCGTAGTAGCAGTGCGCGAGCACCACCATGACGCTGAAGATCAGCACTTTGACGAACGACAGCACCACGTCCTCGGGGGCGAGGAAGATGCCGAAGTAGTGGTCGTAGGTGCCGGCGGACTGCCCGTTGAACCACAGCGTCACCTGCCTGGACGCCATGAACGAGCTGAGCAGCCCGATCCCGTACAGCGGGATGATCGCGACGGTGCCCGCGATGATGCGGGTGGTCACCAGGTACGGCAGGGACGGGACGCCCATGCCCTCCAGCGCGTCGATCTCCTCGTTGATCCGCATCGCGCCGAGCTGCGCGGTGAACCCGGCGCCGACCGTCGCCGACAGCGCCAGTCCCGACACGAGCGGGGCGATCTCGCGGGTGTTGAAGTACGCCGACACGAACCCGGTGAACGCCGACGACCCGATCTGGTCGAGCGCCGCGTACCCCTGCAGGCCGACCACGACGCCGGTGAACATCGTCATGCCGATCATCACGCCGACGGTGCCGCCGATCACCGCCAGCGCGCCGCTGCCGAACGCGACCTCGCCGAGCAGCCGCAGCGACTCGCGCATGTAGCGGCGGACGGCGCGCGGCGTCCACAGCAGCGCCTTGACGTAGAAGACGAGCTGGTCGCCGGGCCGGTCCAGCCACGACACCAGTTTCACCGGCCGCAACCGGCGTGCCCCGGGGATCGCCATGTCACGCCCCCTTCGGCGGGACGACCTGCAGGTAGATCGCCGTCAGTACGAGGTTGACGAAGAAGAGCAGGAGGAACGTGATGACGACGGACTGGTTGACCGCGTCCCCGACGCCCTTCGGCCCGGGGCTCGGGTTCAGCCCGCGGTAGGCGGCCACGACGCCTGCGATGAACCCGAACAGCAGTGCCTTGAGCTCGCTGACGTACAGGTCGGGAAGCTGCGCCAGTGCCGAGAATGAGGCGAGGTAGGCGCCCGGTGTCCCGTCCTGCATCAGCACGTTGAAGAAGTAGCCGCCCGCCACGCCGACGACGGAGACCAGCCCGTTCAGCAGGACCGCGACCGCCATGCAGGCGAGCACCCGGGGGACGACGAGGCGCTGGATGGGCGAGACGCCCATCACCTCCATCGCGTCCATCTCCTCGCGGATCGTCCGCGAGCCGAGGTCGGCGCAGATCGCCGAGCCCGCCGCGCCGGAGATCAGCAGCGCCACGATCAGCGGGCTCGCCTGCTGCACGACGGCGAGCACGCTGGCGCCGCCGGTGAGGGACTGCGCGCCGAGCTGCTTGGCCAGCGACCCGACCTGCAGCGAGATGACCGCGCCGAACGGGATCGACACGAGCGCCGTCGGCAGGATCGCCACGGACGCGATGAACCAGAACTGCTGGATCAGCTCGCGCATCTGGAAGGGCCGCCGGAACGTCATCGCGACGACGGTCCCGGCGAGCGCGAACAGCCCGCCGATCTGGCGCAGCGCGCCGGTGCCGGGGGTCGTGCTCTCAGGCGCCGCCATGGCCGCCCGCCTCCTGCCGGTTGCGGCGCCCGGCCAGGATGGCCTGCTGCGCGGGATGGGGAAGGCTCGGGAGCATCGCGTCGAGGCGCTGCGCGTGGCGCTGCTCGCCCCGGCGCGGCGGCATCCCGGGCGTCGGGCGCAGCTGCGGCGGGATCTCGATCGTGCGGCGGCGGCGCGGCGCGGAGGCGGCCGCCGCGGCGGCCTCGGCGGCCAGGGCGGCGGCGTCCTTCTCCTCCGACATCCCGATGGGGCCGCGCGGGTCGCCGTGCAGGAACTGCGCGACGGCCGGTTCCCGGCTCGTGAGCAGCGCCTCGCGGGGGCCGAACGCGATCAGGTCGCGGCGGTAGAGCATCCCGATGTTGTCGGGGACGGTCGCCGCGATCTCGATGTTGTGCGTGACGATCAGCATCGTCGCGTCGATCCGCGCGTTGACGTCGATGAGCAGCTGCGACAGGTAGGCGGTGCGGACGGGGTCCAGGCCGGAGTCGGGCTCGTCGCACAGGATGATCTCGGGGTCCAGGACCAGCGCGCGGGCGAGCCCGGCGCGCTTGCGCATGCCGCCGGAGATCTGGCCGGGCAGCTTGCGCTCCTCGCCGGCCAGCCCCACCATCTCCATGCGTTCCAGGACGATGCGCCGGATCTCGGACTCCTTCTTGCGGGTGTGCTCCCGAAGCGGGAACGCGATGTTGTCGAAGAGGGACAGCGAGCCGAACAGCGCGCCGTCCTGGAACATCAGGCCGAACCGCCGGCGGGCCTCGTAGACCTTGCGGTCCGGGTCGTTGACCATGTCGACGCCGTCGATGAGCACCCGTCCCCGCTCGGGCTTGAGGAGCCCGATCAGCGACTTGAGGAACACCGTCTTGCCGGTCCCCGACGGACCGAGCAGCACGCTCACCTCGCCCTCGGGCAGCGTGAGCGTGACGTCGCGCCAAATGGTCTGCGGTCCGAACGCTTTCGTCAGACCTTCGACCACGACTTCAATTCCCAACGACCATCACCACCCTGTCCGGCCGGGTCAAGCGAGGACGTTACGGGCCAGTAGACCCCGAATTCAATAGCGACCGGCAGGATTCCCTGGCCATAGCCGCAAATGGCCTTGAAAATTGTCACCGGCTTAGTATTCGATCTTCCCCGATCCGTCGCCGGTGACTACTTGGCGGTAACATGAGGGCCGTCGGCGGGACGCCGGCCCGCACTCCACGGAGGGGATTGTCAACGGGACAGCATCCGGACCGCGGTTTTGTCACATCTCGCGCAAAGAAGCAGCCTGGCGCCGCCGATCCCGGCCGGAAGCCTTGTCAGCGGTCACTGACGACTTTATGTTCGCTAGTGTTCCTCGATCCCGCCCAAGGGTGTCCGCCACCGCTCGGCACACCCCGCCGACGCCACCGTTCCGCTCCGGGGCGGGCAGCACGGCGCCGGTGTCCAGCAGGCCCGATGCGGAGGTTTCCCATACCTATGTCGCAGGCATTGGAATTGTCTGAAACAAGCAGAACCATCTTCGCTGATTTCATCCGCCTGCTGCGTTCGGAGCTGCCCGACGTCACCCAGGAGGTCGTTACCGAGATCCGTAAGTCGATCCCGGAGTACAACCGTTCGGCGGATTCCGCCTATGACCAGATTCTGCGGATCAGCACCGAGTTACTCCTCGCCGGTTTCCTGGACACCTTCAGCGAGCCCGGCGCGCCGCTCACCCAGCGCGACGAGACCTGCCGCGCGGTCGGGCAGTTCGAGGCCATCGAGGGACGCAACCTCGACCACATCCAGGCCGCGACCCGGATCGCCTTCCACATCGCCTGGCGCCGCACCGTCGTCATCGCCGAGCGCGAGGAGATCCCCACGTCGATCGTCTCCAGCACGGTCGACGCGATGCTCGGCTACCTGGAGGAGGCCGTCGCCCAGATCCGGCTCGGCCACCAGCAGGCCACCGGCCACGCCGACGTGCGCCGCCGCGAAGACCGGCGACGGCTCCTGCACCTGATCCTCCAGCAGCCCGCCGTCGTCCCCGAGGCGATCGAGGACCTGGCCAGGGCGACCTCCTGGTGGCCGCTCCCGGAGGAGGCCACGCTCATCGCCGTCCACCCCGAGGCGCCCTGCACCCGCGCCGCGCTGGACTCCGACGTCCTGGTGGACCTGGACTCCGCCGAACCGGCCATGCTCGTCCCCGGGCCGCTGACCGAGGCCCGCCACGCCATGCTGCACGCCGCCCTGTCGGACGCGACCTGCGTCGTCGGCCTCACCGTCCCGCTGGAGCGGGCCACCCACTCGCTCCGGTGGGCGCGGCGCGTCCTCGCCCTGGCCGAGGAGGGCGTCATCAAGGACGGGTCGCTCATCCCCTGCCAGGACCACCTGATGACCATGTGGCTGCTGTCGGACCCGCCGCTCGTGGAGGAGCTCACCCGCCGGCACCTGGAGCCGCTGCGGGAGATGTCCGACGGGCAGCGCCGGCGGCTGGTCGAGACGCTCGCCGAGGCCGTCACCACCCGCTCGACGGCCGTCGACATCGGCGAGCGGCTCAAGATCCACCCGCAGACCGTGCGGTACCGGCTCCGGCAGCTCGAAAGCTACATGGGCGACAGCCTCGACGACGCCGACACCCGGTTCTCCCTCGACGCCACCCTCCGCGCCGTCCGGCTGCGCAACCGGCGCAACCCCGGACGCGGCGGCGACCCCCGCGGCTGACCCCCGCACCGCACAGTCTTATATGTGCGCTCAGTCCTCGATGTCCGCTCAGTCCTCCAGGTCCGCTACGAGGACGTCCATGTAGCGGGCGGCGAACCGTCCCGCCGCGGGGAGCTCCCGGGCCTCGTCCGCGGTGAGCACGCGCGGGCGGGCGATCCGCCGGGCCCGCCCGAGCCGCTCCACCCCGCCGCGCCCCTCGGCGAGCAGGTTGCGGACCCAGTCGGTGTCCGCCCCGTACGGCAGCCCGATGACGAGGGTCCGGCCGCTGCGGAACGCGGTGACCGGCGTCCGGTACTCGCGCCCCGACCGGCGCCCCTTGTGGACGACCATGGCAAGAGGCGGCACGTAGGGCGCGTAGACCCCCTGGATCCGGTTGGTGACGGCCTTGTTGAAGCCGCGCATGGCCCGAGGTATCAGCGGTTTCACCATGGTTCCTGCCTAGCACGCCCGCGGCGTCCCCGCGCGGGAGGCTCTAGCTGGTGATCGTGTACTCCTCGGGCTTGACCTTGCGGGAGCCGGCCCAGTACTCGAAGGTGTGGCCCGGCCAGATCGTGCGGTTGACTCCCTGGTCGTCCAGGTACCAGCTGTTGCAGCCGCCCTCGTTCCACACCGCGCGGCGCAGGCGCCGGTGCATGCGGTCGTTGTAGCGGCGCGCGGCGGCCGGCTTCGGCTCGATCGTGTCGCCGCCGCGCTCCTGGAGCAGCCGCAGGCAGCTCAGCACGTGCTGGATCTGCACCTCGATCATGAAGACGACCGAGTTGTGGCCGAGCCCGGTGTTCGGGCCGAGCAGCATGAAGAAGTTCGGCAGGCCCGGCACCGTGGTGCCGCGGTGCGCCTCGATCCCGTTGGCCCAGATCTCCTGCAGCTTGACGCCGTCGCGGCCGGTGACGCGCAGGTCGGTGAGGGCGTCGGTCACCTTGAAGCCGGTGCCGTAGATGATGCAGTCGACCTCGTACTCGCGTCCGTCCGCGGTGACGACGGAGTTCTCGGTGACCTCCGCGATCTCGGACGTCTCCAGCTCCACGTTCGGGCGGGTCAGCGCGGGATAGTAGTCGTTGGACAGCAGGATCCGCTTGCACCCGATCGTGTAGTCCGGCGTCACCTTGGCGCGCAGCTCCGGGTCGGAGATCTGCCGCGCGATGTGCCGGCGGGCCAGGAACTCCTGCGGGCCGGACAGCCGCGGGTCGATCGTGAAGCCGACGGCGCGGGCCTCCAGCGTCCAGTAGATCCCGTTGCGGAAGGCGCGGGCGGCGCCCGGGACCTTGGTGAAGACCGAGCGCACCGGCGCCGGGATGGACACGTCCGGCTTGGGCTGGATCCACGGCGCCGTCCGCTGGAACACGACGAGGTCGGCGGCCTTCTTCGCGACCTGCGGCACGAACTGGATGGCGGACGCGCCCGTCCCGACGACGGCGACGCGCTTGCCCGCGAGGTCGTAGGAGTGGTCCCACTCGGCGGAGTGGAACGCGGTGCCGCGGAACCGCTCGATGCCCGGCAGGTCCGGGTAGGACGGGACGTGCAGGGCGCCGATGCCGGACACGATGGCCTTCGGCGTCAGGGTCGACCCGTCCGTCAGCGTGACGTTCCAGCGCCGGGCCTCGTCGTCGTACTCCATGGCGTCGACGGCCGCGCCGAAGCGGATGTGCTCGCGCACGCGGTACTTGTCGGCGGTGCTCTCCATGTAGGAGCGGATCTCGGGCTGCGGCGCGAACATGCGCGTCCAGCCGGGGTTGAGCTCGAACGAGAAGGAGTACATGTGCGAGGGGACGTCGCAGGCGCAGCCCGGGTAGGTGTTGTCGTGCCACGTCCCGCCGAGCGCCTCGCTCTTCTCCAGGACGACGAAGTCGTGGAAGCCGTTCTGCTTGAGCCGGATCGCCATGCCGAGACCGGCGAAGCCGGCGCCGATGATGACGATCGTGGGGGCACGCTCGCTCATAACCCATCCTCTCGCGTAACCTACTTCCGGTAAGTTACCTGGAGTAGGTTACTGACGGTAGGTCCAACAGGGAGGTTCTGCTGTGAGTGGCGCCACACCCCGCCCCGCCCGCCGGCGGATGTCGCGCGCCGAGCGCGAACGGCAGATGCTGGACGTGGCGGAGGAGGTGTTCGGCGAGCGCGGCTACCAGGCCACCTCGATGGACGAGATCGCCGAGCGCTGCGGGGTCTCCAAGCCGATGCTCTACGAATACTTCGGCTCCAAGGACGGGCTGCTCGTAGCGTGCGTCGGCCGGTCCAAGGCCGAGCTGCTCGACGTCACCCAGAAGGCCATGGCGGGTGCCACCACCCCGCAGGACATCCTGTGGCGCGGGATGGTCGCCTACTTCGAGTTCATGGACGCGCACAGCAGGTCGTTCGCGATGCTGATGCGCGAGCCGATGGCCGCCTCCGCGGAGACCATCGAGGCCGTCGAGTCGACGCGGCGGCAGCAGAGCACGCTCATCGCGGGCGTGCTGGCGACGTTCGCGCCGTCCGCCCCGGCCGCCGCGATCGACGCCTACACCGAGATCATCATCGGCGCGAGCGAGCGGCTGGCGCAGTGGCGGGCGCGGCGGCCGGAGATGTCGGCGCACGACGCGGCCCGCCACATGACCGACTTCTGCTGGCACGGACTCAGCCCCTATGTGGCGGACGCCGGGGAAGGCGGTCCAGCGCCCCGATGAGCAGGTCGAGGCCGAACTCGAAGTCGGCCTCGGCGTCGATGCCGGCGAGCGCCGGCCCGTAGGCGATCACGTGCGGGAACTCGTCCGGGTCCAGCCGGGACCACGCCTGCGCCCCCGTCTCGGCGAGGTGGCCGAGCATCTTGCTCATCGCGACCTCGCGCAGCTGCGCGCCGAGCGCGTAGGCGAGCAGCGCCCGCATGATCCGGACGGCGGTCTCGCCGTCGAACCCGGCCGCGTCCGCCAGCGCCAGGGCGCGCTCGGCCGGCCGCAGCGCGACCGGGGTGTCGATCTTGTGGGTGAGGACGATCGTCATGCAGCGCGGGTTGTCGTGGGCGACCTTCCGGAAGGCCCGCACCAGGGCCCGCGCACGTTCCTGCCACGGCTCGGACGGGTCGTCGTGCAGTTCCAGGCCCGAGACGACGTGCTCGGCGACGCCCTCCAGCAGCGCGCTCTTGTTCGGCACGTGGTTGTAGAGGGACATCACGGCGACGCCCAGCTCGGCCGCCACCCGGCGCATCGACAGCGCGTCCGCGCTCTCCCGCTCGATCAGCCCGACCGCGGCGAGCACGATCCGCTCGCGGGTCAGCACCGGCCGCACGGTCCCGGGGGCCGCGTTCCTCGTCATGGTCCCGCCCTTTCCCCGGCCGTTGACACCTATAAGTGCGCCATGACACGGTACGTACATTGTACGTGAGACGTACATCGTACGTCTGCGCCTCCCGGGGAGGAGCGCCCATGTCGACCCATGACCTCTACACCGAGCCCGTCGCCACGTCCACCTGGAACGTCCCCATGATGGGCGACGCCCGGTTCACCTGGGAGTACGACGACGGCCGCGACCGCCTGCTCGCCCTCTACCAGAAGGGCAAGGACAAGCAGTGGGACTCCACCAAGCGGATCGACTGGGACCTTGAGGTCGACCCGCACAACCCGCTCGGCGTCCCCGACCAGTCCCTCGCCATCTACGGGACGAAGTACTGGGACCGCCTCTCCGAGAAGGAGCGCGGCGAGCTGCGGCGGCACTCCACGTCCTGGCAGTTCTCCCAGTTCATGCACGGGGAGCAGGGCGCGATGGTCACCGCCGCCCGCATCGTGGAGTCGGTGCCCGACCTCGACTCCAAGTTCTACTCCGCCACCCAGACGATGGACGAGGCCCGCCACGTCGAGCTGTTCACGCGCTTCCTGCACGACAAGGTCGGGATGATCTACCCGATCAACACCAAGCTGCAGGACCTGCTGAACGAGACCCTCACCGACTCCCGCTGGGACATGCCCTACCTGGGGATGCAGGTCCTCATCGAGGGCCTCGCGCTCGCCGCGTTCGGCGTCATCCGCGACATCACCACCAAGCCGCTCCCCAAGCAGATCCTCGCCTACGTCATGCAGGACGAGGCCCGCCACGTCGCGTTCGGGCGGCTCGCCCTCCGCGACTACTACAAGCAGCTGTCGCCCGCCGAGCTCCGGGAGCGCGAGGAGTTCGTCATCGAGGGCTGCTACCTGATGCGCGACCGCATCCGCGGCCGGGAGATCTGGACCAACTTCGGCATCGACCCGAAGGAGGTCGACGAGATGGTGGAGAACTCCCCCTACATGCGGATGTTCCAGAGCCTCCTGTTCAGCCGCATCGTCCCCTGCGTCAAGGACATCGGCCTGTGGAGCGAGCGCATCCAGAAGACCTACGACGACATGGGCGTGCTGGACATGTCCAAGGCCGACCTCGACGCCCTGATGAACCAGGACGAGGAGATCGCCGACAAGCTCGACACCGAGCGGTTCGCCGCCGAGGAGGCGGCCCGCAAGGCGGAGGTCGACACCGTGATCGCCGACGCCGCCGCGGGCTGAGTACGGTTGGACCGTCGCCGTCCAGCACGCCCTCTCGGAGGTCTCGCATGCCACTCGCCCACTTCGACGGAGCACTCGCCGTCGTCACCGGAGCCGGCAGCGGGATCGGCCGGGCCACCGCGCTGGCGCTGGCCGGCCGCGGCGCCACCGTCATCGCCGCCGACATCGACCTCCCCGCGGCGGAGCACACCATCACCCTCGCCAAGTCGGTCGGCTCCGGCGGCACCGCCTACAGGGTGGACGTCTCGGACGCGGCCGCGATGGAGTCCTTCGCCGCCGAGGTCAAGGAGATCCACCGGGCCCCCGACATCCTCGTCAACAACGCCGGCATCGCGGTCGCCGGCCCGTTCCTCGAAACCGGCCTGGACGACTGGGACAGAATCCTCGGCGTCAACCTGTACGGCGTGATCCACGGGTCGCGCCTGTTCGGCAAGCAGATGCACGAGCGCGTGCACGGCCTCCCCAACAAGCCCGACAAGCCCAACTTCGGCGGCCACATCGTCAACGTCGCGTCCGCCGCGGCGTTCGCCCCCTGGCGCGCCATGCCCGCCTACTGCACGACGAAGGCCGCCGTCCTGATGCTCAGCGAGTCCCTGCGCGCCGAGCTCGCGGGCAGCCGCATCGGCGTCACCGCCGTCTGCCCCGGCTTCGTCAGCACCGGCATCGTCGACAACGGAACCTACGTCGACGGGGACGAGGAGACCCGCACCCGCCTCCAGCAGAGCGCCAAGAAGGCCATCAAGCTCCGCAACTACCCGCCGGAGAAGGTCGCCGAGCGGATCGTCCACGCCATCATCAAGAACAAGGCCGTGGTCCCCGTCAACTTCGAGGGCCACCTCCTGCACACGCTGTCCAGGGTCTCCCCCGCCGCAGTGCGCCTCCTGGCCAGAATCCCCACCTCCCGCGGCTAGCGCCCGCGTCCGGGCGCGCCCCTCCCCACGACTCCCCCATCGGTGAGAGGAGACGGATCGATGCCCCCCGACGTACTGCCGAGCGATGGCCGACCCCGTACATGGACGGCGGTGATCCGCTGCGACGACGGCGACCACACGCTGGAACTGACGCACCGCGAGGTGGTCGCCGAGCGCCTGCTGCGGACGTCGCGCAGGCATTCGTTCGACCCGGACGTGGACGTGGACTGGGACGCGCCGCAGGACCCGGACGTGTTCTACATGCCGCCGCAACTGGTGTCGATCTATGAGACGCCGCTGTGGGACGGGCTGACGCACCGGCAGCGGGTGGAGCTGTCGAAGCGGGAGATGTGCAGCATCGCCTCCTTCGGCATCTGGTCGGAGATGATGCTGATGCAGGCGCTGGTGATGCACGCCTACCGGCAGCGCTACGACAGCGACCACGTGGCCTACGCGCTGACGGAGATCGCCGACGAGTGCCGGCACTCGAAGATGTTCGGCCGGATGGTACGCACATGCGGGCTGCGCACGCACCGCCCGCGCGCGGCGGAGTTCCACCTGGCGAAGCTGCTCGGGGCCGTCTACGACCCGATGCCGGTCTTCGCGGGGACCCTGGTCGTGGAGGAGTTCACCGACGCGTTCCAGCGGACGACGTTCCCGGACGAGGACGTGCAGCCGCTGGTGCGGCAGGTGACGCGGATCCACGTGATCGAGGAGGCGCGGCACATCAAGTACGCCCGCGAGGAGCTGAAGCGGCTGGTGGCGGTGCTGCCCGCGGTACGCCGGCGGATGGCGGCCGCGGGTCTGGCGCGCGTGACGCGGGTGATGACCGGCCAGCTGGTCCACCCGTCGTGCTACGCGGCGGTGGGGCTGGATCCGCGGCTGGCGCGGCGGGTGGCGGCGGTCAGCCCGCACCGGCGCGCGACGATGGCGTGGGCGTTCCGCAGATGCACCGCGTTCTTCGACGAGGTCGGCTTCCTGGACGGCCGCGCACGCGACATCTGGGTACGCGGCGGCTTACTGGAGCGGTAACAGGCTCCAGCTACCCGACTCGTGCATACACACCAAGATCATGACCGAGTGGAGCCAGCGCCGTCAGCCGAGCCAGAGGACCCGGACGATCACGATCCTCTCGCCCCGGACATCGGGCAGGTAAGCCACCATGAGCCGGCCCCGGTGCTCCCTTTGCAGCCCGGGGACGTCACCGGTGTGCGCCGCGCCTTCGGGGAAGAGCATCGAATCTCGCGTCGCGATCTCACGAGCAAGGCTCTCGATCTCTGTGATCGCCTCGGGCGGCAGCCCGTCCAGGAGGTCATCGGGGTCGTACTCCCAGGCCCACTCACTCACCGGCGACCGCTCGACCGGCCGCGCGGACGATGTCACCGATCTCACGGATCGCGCGCTGCCGGACCTCGGGGTCGTCGCTGGCCATGGCGCGTTCGGCCGCGTGCAGGCGGCGGGCGGTCTCCGGGTGGCGCTCGATCTCCACGATCTCGCCCCAGTGCAGGTGGAACCTGCGGATGGGGACGATGCTGCCGTTCTCACCGGCCTCGACGAACGCCTTCTGCATGTCCTCGAACAACTCGGGCAGCCGCGACGGCGCCACGGTCGCCACCGCCTTACGGAGCGCGGGCCAGGTCAGTTCCGGCATGGGAATCAGCGGCTCCTCACGCCCCTCGCGCTGTGCGACCATCTGCCGCCCTCCTGTTCAGTGGCCTGTGGGCCAGAATAGTCGGCCTGCCCGACAACTCCCGGGGCAACGAGGACTCGTGCAGCGGATGGCGGCCGCGGGTCTGGCGCGTGTGACGCGGGTGATGACCGGCCAGCTTATCCACCCGACGTGCTACGTGGCGGCTTACTGGAGCGGTAACAGGTTCTACTGCGGGCCATTCATCCTGACAACCCGAGGCTCGTATTAGAAAATGGTTCGTAAATGCTTCGGGTTTGGTCCTGTTGACGGGATGCAGAAGGGCCGCGGAGGGGGGTCCACTCCGCGGCCCGTCGACGTTCCGGGTTGCTGACCTGGGATTATACCCAGGACACTCCTACCGATTGGACGGTCACGTCGTCGACCTCCTCCTCCCAGGTGCCGCAAATACGCCGATCACCCGGCCTCGTTCGGGGAGCATGATCGGCATACCCCTCCCCTTTGCACATCACCTTAGAAGCTCTTGACAGAGAATATGCCATGATCGGCCGATTCAGGTCAGAAATGATTTAGCGCGGTGACGACTTCGCGGGCGACGGCGGTGGCCCGGTCCAGGCAGGCGCGCTCCACCTCCCGCCGCCCGGCCGCACCGGGGGCGTGCTCGCCGTAGCTGACGGTGAGGACCGCGTTGCGGGTCCGGGCGGTGACCTGCCCGATCACGGCCGGTCCGGCCTCGTCGGCCTTGAACCAGCGGTACGCCTCGTCCCCGAGGCCCCGGTGGCGCCGCAGGCTGATCGTCCGGACGGGCGGCGCGTCGTGCGCCTGCGCCCACCGCTCGTCGTAGTGGCTCGCGGCGTCCTCCACCGGGGTGGCGGTGTTGTCCGGCGCGTACAGGTGCGCCTCCACGCGGAGCCACCGGGACGGCGAGCCCTCCGCGGAGTACGTGCACGTGGTCAGTGTCGAGTTCCCGCTCTGCCGCTGCCGTGCCTTCGGGACGGTCCGGTCGACGGTCGCCCGCGACACCGTCCCGCACGGCGACGGCAGCGTCCGGACGAACTCCCGCGACCGCACCGGTGTCCGGTCCGCATCGGCGGGCATCGGCCGCACGGCCGCGGCGTCCTCGGCGCCGCCGCCGCTCTGGCTCCGGCCGGGCACCACCAGGAACACGCCCGCTCCGGCCACCGCGAAGGCGGCGAGCACCGCCAGCAGCTTGAGCACCCGCGGACCGCGGGACGGCGATGGCGGTTCCGGTGCGGAGTAGAGCCGGTGGAACGGCTCCGGCGGACGTTGAAGCCCCACTCCCCGCTCCTCACTCCCCCGTCTCGGTGACTGGGCCCGCCTCAAGTCAACGTAGTCAGGCGCCACGTTCCTGACCAGGCCCCTGGACGGTATGGATTGTCAGACCTCGTGGTCACAATGGAGAGGTGCTGGTAGCCGACATCGCGCGGACGTCGCAGGCCGTCGCGGGCACCTCGGGCCGCAAGGCCAAGGTATCCGCGCTCGCGGAGTGCCTGCGCACGGCCGAACCGGACGAGGCGGCCACCGTGGTCGCCTACCTGTCCGGTGAGCTGCCGCAACGCCAGATCGGCGTCGGGTACGCCGCGTTGCGGGACATCCCGCCCCCGGCCGCGGAACCGTCGCTGACCGTCCCGGAAGTGGACGCGGCGTTCACCGGGATCGGCGCGGTCTCCGGGCCGGGCTCGGTCGCGCGGCGGCGCGAGCTGCTCGCCGCGCTGTTCGGCCGCGCCACCCGCGCCGAGCAGGACTTCCTCGTCCGGCTGCTGGCGGGCGAGCTGCGGCAGGGCGCGCTCGACGGGGTGATGGCCGAGGCGATCGCGGCGGCGGCCGGGGTCCCGTCCGCCGAGGTGCGGCGGGCGCTCATGCTGCGCGGGACGCTGGGGCCGGTCGCCACCGCCGCGCTCGCCGACGGCGTGCCGGGCCTGCGCGCGTTCACGCTGGAGGTGGGGCGGCCGGTCAAGCCGATGCTCGCGGCGTCCGCCCCCTCCATCGAGGAGGCGTTCACCAAGCTCGGCGCCGAGGCGTCCGTCGAGTGGAAGCTCGACGGCATCCGCGCGCAGATCCACCTCTCGGACGGCGAGGTCCGGGTGTTCACCCGCACGCTGGACGAGATCACCTCCCGGCTGCCGGAGGTCGTCGCGGCCGTGCGGGAGCTGCCGGTCCGCGCGGCCGTGTTCGACGGCGAGCTGATCGCGCTGCGGCCCGACGGGCGTCCCCACCCGTTCCAGGTCACCGCCGCCCGCACCGCCACGCGGACCGCCAAGAACACCGAACCGGTCCCGCTGTCGCTGTTCCTGTTCGACGTCCTGTACCTGGACGAGGGAGATCCGGCGGGCGGCGCCGACCTGCTCGACGCCCCAGGCGCGGAGCGCGGCGCGGCGCTCGTCCGGGCCGTGCCCGCGGAGCTGCGGATGCCCGGGATCGTCACCGCCGACCCGGCACGGGCCAAGGAGGCGTTCGACGAGGCCGTCGCGCACGGCCACGAGGGCGTCGTGATCAAGTCGATCGACACCCCCTACACGGCCGGGCGGCGCGGCGCCGGATGGATCAAGGTGAAGCCGCGGCACACCCTCGACCTCGTCGTCCTCGCGGTCGAATGGGGGCACGGCCGCCGGCAGGGGCTGCTGTCCAACCTGCACCTCGGGGCCCGCGACCCCGGGACCGGCGGTTTCGTCATGCTCGGCAAGACGTTCAAGGGCCTCACCGACGAGCTGCTGGCGTGGCAGACGGAGAAGCTCCGCGAGCTGGCCGTGCGGGAGGACGGCTGGACGGTCCACGTCCGGCCCGAGCTCGTCGTCGAGATCGCGTTCGACGGCGTCCAGCACAGCCCCCGCTACCCGGGCGGCATCGCGCTCCGCTTCGCCCGCGTCCTGCGCTACCGCCCCGACAAGTCCGCCACGGACGCCGACACCATCGACACCGTACGTGCCGTCGCACCGGTCATGGACTAGGCGCGTTCATCGCAGTCCAGGCCCACTTCGCTCGCCGGCGCGCACCACGTGACCTGGCCTGTGCGCGGCACCGCCCTCCAGCCCCCGCCCACCACCAGTCAATCGACGATCTTCGGATCGGGTCCTCAGCCGGACGTTCCCGCCCTGGGGCGCTCGCTGGGCGGGGGCTCCTCCTCCGGCTCGGTATGGCGGGCTCGGCGCCGGGTCGCGGCGCGGGTCCGCATGCGGGACGCGGTCCCCCGGTGGGTCCGGGCCAGGGCGCCGCGCCGCGCGCGGGTCTCCGTCCGGCCTTCGCCTCCCGTTACCGGTCCGCGCGGGGTTCCGGGGGTCGCCTTGCGGGCGGCGCGGGCGGCGCGGGCGGCGGCCCTGCGGCGGGCGCGGGCGACCCGGCGCAGGCGCGCCCGCTCGGTGGCCTCGGCGCGGCGCTGCATCAGCTCGGGCGGGATGAGGTCGTGCCGACCCGCGATGAACTCCTGCACCCAGATCTTGCCCCGGATGAGCGGCCGGCGGAGCTTCTTCTCCCGCCGGACGGCCCGCTGGTAGCGACGCGAGTCCGCATCGTAGCGCCAGCGCGACCAGGGCGAGGCGGGGCGCGCGACGCGGATCGCGCCGACGATCAGCAGGGCGGGCAGGAACAGCCCGATGAGCCCGGTCCAGATCTTGCCCTTCAGCAGCGTGATCACCGCGAGGACGAGGTTGCCGAACAGGAACGCGGCGTAGAGCGGGGACAGCGAACCGGAGCCGGAACCGGAGTCGAACCAGAGGTTCTCGTAGCCGAACGGGTGGATGCCGAGGAGCAGCAGGCCGGTCACGGCGATGGCGACGAAGACGGCGTCCACCGACGCGCGGCCCTTCTCCGTCCAGTAGACGTCGCTGAGGTGCAGGATCAGCGCGAACTCGTCCAGGACGAGGGCGGAGCCCACACCGAACACGACGGCGGCCGCCAGCTCGAACCTGACGTGCGCGTCCGGGATCGCGACGCTCCCCACCCCGCCCACCAGCATCAGCACGACACCGAACACGACATGGTGGATGTGCACGTCACCGGCGGTCACGTTCCGGAGCCACCGCACGTTCGAGCGGATCAGCCGGACGTTCACCCGGGTCACCACGAACGTGATGATGAACGCGGCGAAGAAGCCGAACAGCGGCAGCCGCCCGGCCTCCACGATCCGCTCACCGAACATCTCGATCATGTCCCCCCCGCACGCTCCATCATGCCCTGCGACATGCACGGATATCGTGGGACGCGGCCGATCAGCGACGATCCGAGGAGAAAGCCGCCTTGAGCCGCACCGTGGACCGCTGCGACCCCGGATACCGGGCCTGGATCGCCGAGGCCGTCCGCCTGGTCGACGCCGACGCCAACCGCAGCGCCGACACGCACCTGCACGTGTTCCCACTGCCGCCGGAGTGGGGCATCGACCTGTACCTGAAGGACGAATCCGTCCACCCCACCGGTTCCCTCAAACACCGGCTCGCCCGCTCCCTGTTCCTCTACGGGCTGGCGAACGGCTGGATCCGCGCGGACACGACGATCATCGAGGCGTCCAGCGGGTCGACGGCGGTGTCGGAGGCGTTCTTCGCGCGGCTGCTCGGGCTGCCGTTCGTCGCGGTGATGCCGGCGTCGACCAGCCCCGAGAAGATCCAGCTCATCGAGTTCCACGGCGGCCGGTGCCATCTGGTGGACGACCCCTCCTCGATCTACGACGAGTCGCGGCGGCTCGCGGCCGAGTGCGGCGGCCACTTCATGGACCAGTTCACCTACGCCGAGCGCGCCACCGACTGGCGCGGCAACAACAACATCGCCGAGTCGATCTTCGAGCAGTTGCGGCTGGAGCGGTTCCCCGAGCCGTCCTGGGTGGTGGTGGGCGCGGGCACCGGCGGGACGTCCGCGACGATCGGCCGGTACGCGCGGTACCGGCGGTTCCAGACGCGGCTCGCGGTCGTCGACCCGGACGGGTCGGCGTTCTTCGGGTCGTTCGCCCACGGCGACCCGGAGCGGACCGCGGCGGGCTCGCGGATCGAGGGCATCGGCCGGCCCCGCGTCGAGCCGTCCTTCCTGCCGTCGGTCATCGACCGGATGGTCCGGGTGCCGGACGCGGCGTCCATCGCGGCGATGCGCTGGACGAGCGCGGTCAGCGGCCGGGAGGTCGGCGGCTCGACCGGCACCAACATGTGGGGCGCGGCCGAGCTGATCGCGGAGATGCGGGCGCGCGGGGAACGCGGCAGCGTCGTCACGCTGATCTGCGACGGCGCCGAACGCTACACCGGCACCTACGGTTCGGACGCGTGGCTGGCCGCGCAGGGCCTGGACATCGAGCCCTACCTCGCCGCGCTCGACGGGTTCCTGAAGACCGGGGAGCTGGCCGCTATCCCGTGAAGCGGACGGGGTTGACCAGATCGGCGTAGATGAGCAGCCCGCCCATCACGATCAGGACGACCGCCATCACATACGTCACCGGCAGGGCCTTCGCGACGTCCACGTACCCGGGGTCGGGCCTCCGGAAGATCTTCGCGAAGCCCTTCTTGACCGCCTCCAGCAGGGCGCCGGCGATGTGCCCGCCGTCCAGCGGCAGCAGCGGGACGAGGTTGAACAGGCCGACCGCGAGGTTCAGCGACCCGAGCAGCATCACGAAGTAGGCGATCTTCTCGGACCCGTCGAGGGCCTCGGAGGCGGCCACGTCCCCGCCGATCCGGCTGACGCCGACGACGCCGATCGGGCCGTTGGGGTCGCGTTCCTCGCCGCCGAACGCCGCGTGCCAGATGCCGACCATCTTCTCCGGCATCCGCACAAGCGCGCCCGCGGTCCGGACGGTCAGGTCGCCCATCGTGCTCGCCACGGCGCCCGGCCCCTCCCGCTCGACCGCGCTGGTCGGGGTGATGCCGAGGAACCCGACCTCGACGATCTTGTCCGGGTCCTCCAGGTGGTACATCTGGTTGCGGGCGATCGGGACGTCCAGCCGCATGTCCCGCCCGTCGCGCTCGACGGTCATCGGCACCGTGCGCCCGCCCGCGTCGCGGATCTCCTCCTGCAGCTCCCGGTAGTCGTCGATCGGCTTCCCGTTGAAGTCGACGATCCGGTCCCCGGGCCGCAGGCCCACCTGCATCGCCGGGGTCTGCGCCGCGTCCGCCGGGCACTCGCTGACCTCCGACTGGCTCGCCGGGACCATGCACTCGGCGACCTCCCGGATCACCGGCTGCGGCTGGTTCGTGCCGATGCCCATCAGCAGGATCGCGAAGAACACCACCGCGAGGAGCAGGTTCATGGCGGGCCCGCCGAACATGATCAGCAGCTTCTGCCACCACTTTTTGGCGTAGAAGACGCGGTTCTCGTCGCCCGGCCTGACCTCCTCCAGCGCCGCACCGCGCGCCGACTCGATCAGGCCCTGGAACGGCCCGGTGCTGACCTGCCGGATCTGGCCCGGGGCGTCGCCCTTGCGCGGCGGCAGCATCCCGATCATCCGGATGTAGCCGCCGAGCGGGATCCACTTGATCCCGTACTCGGTCTCCCCCCGGCGCCACGACCACATCGTCGGTCCGAACCCGACCATGAACTGGGTGGTCCGCACCTTGAACAGCTTGGCGAACGAGAAGTGCCCCAGTTCGTGCAGCGCGATGGACACCAGGAGGCCGAAGAAGAGAATCAACGCCCCAACCAGGTAGGCCATGCGTCTTGCCCCTCCGGTCGTGCACCCCGCTCACCGGGGGGTGGATCCAGCAACTCACCAAGAGTACGGCAACGGCGTTCCTGTGGTTGAACCATCGCGCGACCGCCTGCGGCGGGGTGCGGCCGGCGTGTCCGCGGCGACAGCGTTGTGTGGACCGTGTGCGGCCCCCGGCGGCGGGTTTCAAGGCGGCCGGGAGTGCAATAATCATCCGCACCGCCGATGATCCCGTGCGGGAGAGGCCCCCGCAGCCGGCGGGGGGCGCCGAAGGAGCAAGATCCTCCCCGGAAACTCTCAGGCCCACGGACCGCACGGACCAGGCGACCTCTGGAAAGCGGGGACCCCGGTCCCCCGCCGAAGGTGAAAGCCCGCCCCGGCGGCGGGTGAAGCTCTCAGGCGCCGATGACAGAGGGGGAGGCACCGAGACGACCGGTGCGCGGATGGGACGATGGTCCGTGTGCGCCCGTGACGAAGGAGCCGAACCCATGCCCGCCGATCCGACCGCCAAGAAGACGCCGCTGTACGACGTCCACCAGGAACTGGGGGCGAACCTCGTCGACTTCGCCGGTTATCTGATGCCGCTGCGCTACGCGAGCGAAACGGCCGAGCACCAGGCCGTCCGCACCGGCGCCGGGCTCTTCGACCTGTCCCACATGGGAGAGATCTTCGTCTCCGGGCCGGGGGCGGGCGCCGCGCTCGACTACGCGCTGGTCGGCAACCTCGCGCCGATGGCGGTCGGCAAGGCCCGCTACACGATGCTCTGCGCGCAGGACGGCGGCGTCCTGGACGACGTGATCGTCTACCGGCTGGCCGACGCCACCTGGATGGTCGTCGCGAACGCCGCCAACACCGACGTCGTCCGCGAGGCGCTGGTGGAGCGGGCCGCGGCCTTCGAGGCGGCCGTGGAGGACCGCACGGGGTCGTACGCGCTGGTCGCCCTTCAGGGGCCGCGTTCGGAGGAGATCCTCGGAGGGTTCACCGACGCCCCGTTGGCCGACCTCAAGTACTACGCGGTCCTCGCCGGGCGGGTCGCGGGCGTCGACGCCCTCCTCGCCCGCACCGGGTACACCGGCGAGGACGGCTTCGAGGTGTTCGTGGACGCGTCCGACGCCGTCCCGCTGTGGAAGGCGCTCGCCGGGGTGGACGGTGTCGTCCCCGCCGGGCTGTCGGCGCGCGACACGCTGCGCCTCGAAGCGGGCATGCCGCTGTACGGCAACGAGTTGTCCGCGGAGATCACGCCGTTCGAGGCGGGCCTCGGCCGGGTCGTCAAGCTGGACAAGCCCGGCGACTTCGTCGGGCGGACCGCCCTGGCGGCGCAGGCGCAGACGCCGCAGGGCCGTAGGCTCGTGGGACTCGTCGCCCGCGGGCGTCGCGCGCCGCGAAAGGGGTACCAGGTCGTCACGTCCGGCGGCTCGCCGTGCGGTGTCGTGACGAGCGGGGCTCCGTCGCCCACACTGGGCACGCCGATCGCCATGGCGTACCTCGACAGCGGCGTCGAGGAGACGGGCCTGGCCGTGGACGTCCGCGGCCGGCAGGAGCCGGTCGACGTGGTTCCGCTGCCGTTCTACAAGCGTTCCTAAGACAGGTTGGTCCCGGGGGTGTGGGGGTCACCCCCGCAATGACAGGAGAGATGTGATCGTGAGCGTTCCCGAGCAGCTCCGCTACAGCGAAGAGCACGAGTGGGTGTCCGGCCTCGGCGGGGAGGACGGCATCGTCACCATCGGCATCACCGCGCACGCCGCCGACGCGCTCGGCGAGATCGTCTACCTCGAGCTGCAGCCGTCCGAGGGCGACTCCGTCGAGGCGGGCGAGCCCTGCGGCGAGATCGAGTCGACGAAGTCGGTCAGCGACATCTACTCCCCGGTGAGCGGCGAGATCACCGCGATCAACACGGCGGTCGTGGACGAGCCCAAGGTCATCAACGACGACCCGTACGGCGAGGGCTGGATCTTCAAGGTCCGCATCTCCGAGGAGCCGGGCGACCTGCTCGACTCCGCCGCCTACGGCAAGCTGATCGAGGAAGGCTGAACGTGACCCTGAACGACCCGCTCGCCGCGGCCGACCCGGAGGTCGCCGCGGCCGTCGCCGCGGAGCTGCGGCGGCAGCAGTCCACCCTCGAGATGATCGCCTCGGAGAACTTCGCGCCGGTCTCCGTGCTGGAGGCGCAGGGCTCGGTGCTGACCAACAAGTACGCCGAGGGCTACCCGGGGCGGCGCTACTACGGCGGCTGCGAGCACGTCGACGTCACCGAGCAGCTCGCCATCGACCGCGCGAAGTCGCTGTTCGGCGCCGAGCACGCGAACGTCCAGCCGCACAGCGGCGCGCAGGCCAACACGGCCGTCTACTTCGCGCTGCTCCAGCCCGGCGACACGATCCTCGGCCTCGACCTCGCGCACGGCGGGCACCTCACGCACGGGATGCGGCTGAACTACTCCGGCAAGATGCTGAACGTGGTCCCTTACCACGTCCGCGCGGAGGACGGCCTGGTCGACATGGACGAGGTCGCGGCGCTCGCCGCCGAGCACCGGCCCAGGATGATCGTGGCGGGCTGGTCGGCGTACCCGCGGCAGCTCGACTTCCCGGCGTTCCGCGAGATCGCCGACTCGGCCGGGGCGGTGCTCATGGTCGACATGGCGCACTTCGCCGGGCTGGTCGCCGCCGGCCTGCACCCGTCGCCCGTCCCGTACGCCGACATCGTCACGACCACCACGCACAAGACGCTCGGCGGCCCGCGCGGCGGGCTCATCCTCGCCCGCGAGCAGTACGGCAAGAAGATCAACTCCGCGGTGTTCCCCGGCATGCAGGGCGGCCCGCTGGAGCACGTGATCGCCGCCAAGGCGGTCGCCCTGAAGATCGCCGCGTCGGACGAGTTCCGCGCCCGCCAGGCCCGCACCGTCGAGGGGGCGAAGCTCCTCGCCGACCGCCTCCTCGCCGAGGACACCGCCAAGGCGGGGGTGAAGGTCCTGACCGGCGGGACGGACGTCCACCTCGTCCTGGTCGACCTCGTGGACTCCGACCTCACCGGCCGCGACGCGGAGGACCGCCTCCACGACATCGGCATCACCGTCAACCGCAACGCCGTGCCGAACGACCCGCGTCCGCCGATGGTCACCTCCGGCCTGCGGATCGGCACGCCCGCGCTCGCCACCCGCGGTTTCACCGCCGACGACTTCGCCGAGGTCGCCGACGTCATCGCACTGGCGCTGCAGCCGTCCTTCGACCGCGACGCCCTGGCGGCCCGCGTGCGGGCACTGGCCGACAGGCATCCGCTGTACCCGGACCTGTGACGTCCGCGCGCCCCCTTCCCGGCGGAAGGGGGCGCGCCGCTACAAGGGAGTAGCGCCATGGCCATCAGCGTTTTCGACCTCTTCAAGATCGGGATCGGCCCGTCCTCCTCCCACACCGGCGGCCCGATGGCCGCCGCGCACCGCTTCGCCCAGGGCCTGCACCGGGACGGGCTGCTGGCGGAGACCGCGTCGGTGCGGGTCACCCTCTACGGCTCCCTGGGCCTCACCGGGAAGGGCCACGGCAGCGACAAGGCCGTCATCCTCGGCCTCGAAGGCGACAGGCCCGAACTGGTCGACGTGGACCAGGTGGACGACCGCCTCGGCAAGATCCGCGAGAGCGGGACCCTGCGCCTCTTCGACGATCACGAGATCCCCTTCGTGGTCAACGAGCACCTGGTCTTCGAGCGCAAGGAGTCCCTCCCCGGCCACCCCAACGGCATGCGCTTCACCGCGCTGGACGCCGGCGGCGGCGAACTCCGCGCGCGGGTGTACTACTCGGTCGGCGGCGGCTTCGTCGTGGACGAGACCGCCACGGGCGCCGACCGCATCAAGTCCGACGACACCGTCCTGCCGCACCCCTTCGACACGGGCGCCGGGCTCCTCGAACGCTGCCGCGAGACGGGCCTGTCCGTCTCCGCGCTCATGCTGGAGAACGAGCAGGCGTTCGGCCGCACGTCCCAGGAGATCCACGCGGCCCTCCTGGACCTTTGGCAGGTCATGCGGGCGTGCGTCACCCGGGGCTGCACCCGCGAGGGCCTCCTTCCCGGCGGCCTGAAGGTGCGGCGCCGGGCACCCCTGCTGCACCGCCAGCTCTCCGCCGAGAACGCCACCGACCCGCTCCACGCGATGGACTGGGTCACCCTCTTCGCCCTGGCCGTCAACGAGGAGAACGCCGCGGGCGGCCGCATCGTCACCGCCCCCACCAACGGCGCCGCCGGCATCATCCCGGCCGTCCTGCACTACTACGACCGCTTCGTCCCGGGGTGCGACGACGACGGCGTCGTCCGGTTCCTGCTGACCGCGGGCGCGATCGGCGTCCTGTTCAAGCAGAACGCCTCGATCTCCGGCGCCGAGGTCGGCTGCCAGGGCGAGGTCGGCTCCGCCTGCTCCATGGCCGCCGCCGGCCTCACCGAGGTCCTGGGCGGCTCCCCGGAGCAGGTCGAGAACGCCGCCGAGATCGGCATCGAGCACAACCTCGGCCTCACCTGCGACCCGGTCGGCGGCCTCGTCCAGGTCCCCTGCATCGAACGCAACGCCGTCGGCGCCATCAAGGCGATCAGCGCGGCCCGCATCGCGCTGCGCGGCGACGGCCGCCACTTCGTCTCCCTCGACAAGGCCGTCAAGACCATGCGCGACACCGGCCGCGACATGCTCGACAAGTACAAGGAGACCTCCCGGGGCGGGCTCGCCGTCAACGTCATCGAATGCTGACGAAGAACGCTGACGGAGAACGCTGACGGTGCGCCCGCCGGCTACCGGAGCGGAATGTCGACCCCGTGCTCGTCCGCGGGGCGGGGGCCGTGGATGCGCCGGTCGGCCTCGCCGATCGGCACGTCGTTGATGCTCGCCTCGCGGCGCCGCATCAGCCCGCGCTCGTCGAACTCCCACAGCTCGTTGCCGTAGCTGCGCCACCACTGTCCGCCGCGGTCGTGCCACTCGTACTGGAACCGGACGGCGATCCGGTTCTCCCGGAACCCCCACAGGCTCTTCCGCAGGGCATAGTCGAGCTCGCGCTCCCACTTCGCCGTCAGGAAGGCGATGATCTCTTCACGCCCGGTGACGAACACGTCCCGGTTCCGCCAGGCGGAGTCGCGCGTGTAGGCGAGCGCCACCCGCCGCGGGTCGCGGGTGTTCCATGCGTCCTCGGCCGCCTGCACCTTCTGCAGGGCGGTCTCCAGGGTGAAGGGCGGGAAGGG